>NZ_JACJUZ010000008.1:0-97056 GCF_014299995.1 Sphaerospermopsis sp. LEGE 00249
TGTCTTTGACAATCTTGGGAAATGAATTTATAATCATGATCAAATCAATATTTTGATATAGCTTGCTCAAATTTTAATATATTTTGGGCTATTTTTATCACAGATTTCTTAACATTCAACACTTCTGATTAGAAGAATATGCAAGAGATATACAAAGACTTAATAATGATCAACAAAAAAAAGTTGAAACACTAACCGGATATATTTTTAATGATTTTTTTCAAAAACAAGGTCAATCTTGTATGAGTCGAGAAGAAGCAGAACTTCTTATTAAAGAAATAAATGATTACCTTTTTAGAGAAAAGAACCCTCTTGATACAGACTTAAAGAATTATCCACTCCATTTAATAGTTTGCTCCTATAAGAAAAAGCTGAATGAAATCAAACATGATGATGAGAGAATAAAAATCCCTAGTAGTATTCTCTGGCATTGCGCCCAAAACATGACATATCCAGAATTTTACCGCGCTTGGCATGGCAACAAAACCACAATTAAAAACCTAGAAAACCAATTTACAGATACCCATTCTCTCCTCACCAAACTCCAACCCACAAACAAAACATATCCCCTTCCCCTCAACCTCAAAACCCTGGAAAACGAAACAGATATCATAGAAATATCTCAAGAAATTTGCAACCAAATTTACCTCACAGCATTTACCGCACCTGAAGAAATTCCCACAGTAAACAACGCACCTCAACTAAAAAGCAAAATTCCCCAAATCAAAAAACATCTAAAAACCGAAAACCTAGCTTTAATTATCAACAACTGCGAACCAAACGACACTATCATCAACTTCTGTAATAAACTCACAGATGTATTACATATCGCCTTCATCACAGAACAACCATTAAACCCACCATTAAGAGGTTTTCCCCAACAACAAAACCTACTCAATACTATTCAAAATTGGATTAATGAGATAGAATAAAAAATTGAAAACCCCTACTCAACAACTCATCAAAAAACTAATCCCATCAAATGCAAATTACCCAACCTCTCCACACCGCCATCCTCGTCACCAACCTAAAACGCTCAGAACACTTTTATGGCACAATATTAGGACTAGCAAAAATTGACCGCACCCTTAAATATCCCGGTGCATGGTATCAACTCGGTAACTATCAAATACATTTAATAGTATCCCCAACCGTCCCCACAGACAACCAAAACGAAAAATGGGGACGTAACCCTCACATTGCATTTTCAGTTGTGGACTTAGAAGCAGCAAAAACAGAATTACAAAATCATAATTACCCATTTCAAGAAAGTGCTTCCGGTCGTCCTGCCCTCTTCACAAAAGACCCCGATGGCAATATTATTGAACTTAGTCAACAATAATAGTCGTAGGGGCGAAGCATTCGGAAAATAGCTTTGGAGAAAAATTGATAATTTATCGCCCGAATGCTTCGCCCTTGGAGAAAAATTGATAATTGTTCGTCCGAATGCTTCGCCCGTACAGGAGTCAGGAGTCGGAATATTTGCTGATATCAGGAATATATAGATAGGAATTACGCAAAATCTCTATTATACTCTCTTCCCTTCGTGTCCTTTGCGTCCTTCGTGGTTCGTTTCTTCCTTCTTCCTTTTATCTTGCAAATATATCAACACTCATGCAAAATCTCTCTTATACCCTCTTCCCTTCGTGTCCTTTGCGTCCTTTGTGGTTCGTTTTCCGTGCTTGAATTATCCGTAATTCTCAAAAGATATCTAATTCTACATTTCCCAACAGCACCCCATTAGGTAAAATAAACATCTATTTGCAAAATTGTAGTCCAAAACAAACAGGGGAACTATGGCGCGTCTGGCATTGCTGAGTGTATCTAACAAAACTGGTATAATTGACCTAGCCCGCAGCTTGGTTGAGGAATTTGGCTTTGATATCATCAGCAGTGGGGGAACAGCCAAAACCCTGAAAGATGCGGGAATCCCGGTTACAAAGGTTTCAGATTATACAGGTTCACCCGAAATATTAGGCGGTCGGGTAAAAACTCTCCATCCCCGCATACATGGCGGAATTTTAGCACGGCGCGATTTAGAACAAGATGTCAAAGATTTAGAAAATAACCAAATTCGTCCTATTGATCTCGTCGTCGTTAACCTTTATCCTTTTGAGGAAACCATTGCTAAACCTGGTGTCACCTTAGCAGACGCAGTAGAACAAATTGATATTGGCGGTCCGGCAATGTTACGCGCTTCATCAAAAAACTTTGCCCATCTTACAGTATTATGTGATCCGGCTCAATATGATGAGTATTTGCAGGAATTACGCCAAAATGGCTCTGCTTCTTTAGAATTTCGCCAAAAATGCGCTTTAAAAGGATTTTTGCACACCGCAAGTTATGATAACGCCATTGCAGCTTATCTAGCTGGTACGCAAAGCGAAGGTTTACCAGAAACTTACACGGTTTCCGGTACACAAATTCAACCTCTGCGTTATGGAGAAAACCCCCATCAACCCGCTGCTTGGTATCAAACGGGAACTAAACCCACTGGTTGGGCAGCAGCAACGAAACTGCAAGGTAAGGAACTCAGTTATAATAATTTGGTAGATTTAGAAGCTGCACGACGCATTATTGCTGAATTTACTGAAAGTCCGGCAGCGACAATTATTAAACATACTAATCCCTGTGGAACTGCGGAAGCAGAAACCATTTTTGATGCTTATCAAAAAGCTTTCAATGCTGATTCTACATCAGCTTTTGGTGGTATTGTGGCTTTAAACCGAGCTATTGATGCAGCGACAGCAACAGAATTAACGAAGACATTTTTAGAGTGCGTGGTTGCACCGAGTTGTGATGAAGAAGCCAAGGAAATTTTAACTAAGAAAGGTAATGTGAGAGTTCTGATTTTACCAGATTTGCTCACTGGACCGAAAGAAACTGTGAGAGCGATCGCTGGTGGTTTCTTGGTACAAACTGCGGATGATATCGTTGCCGATACCGCTAAATGGCAAGTTGTCACCAAACGTCAACCCACACAGGCAGAATTAGCAGAATTATTATTTGCTTGGAAAGTTTGTAAACACATTAAATCTAATGCTATTGTCATCAGCAAAGATAGAACGACTTTAGGAGTAGGTGCGGGACAAATGAACCGGGTAGGTTCGGCAAAAATAGCACTGGAACAAGCGGGAGAAAAAACCCAAGGTGCATTTTTAGCTAGTGATGGTTTCTTCCCCTTTGATGATACCGTGAGAACCTCAGCCGCAGCCGGAATTACTGCTATTGTGCAACCAGGGGGAAGTCTGCGAGATAAAGACTCTATCAAAGCTGCTGATGAACTGGGTTTATTGATGGTTGTCACTGGTGTTCGGCATTTCTTACACTAATTTAGGTGATTGGTGATTGGGAAATAATTAATCCTGTAAAATCGGTATGTATTTTGTGATGGAAAATAATAAACATTCCCAGTCCCCAGTCCCCAGTCCCTAACATGAGTGCAGTTGTAAAAGTGGCACTCAATAGATCCGTTTTTTGATCGGTACAGTTAACATGATTTTTGTGTGTGAGCAAGTCCTAAGTTGACAATTTCATAGACAAAACTATACTTGTATTGACAAAAATCAATATATTTTTAGGAAAAAATCAACTACTTGATATATAATACGGTGATATCAAGTATTGAATTGAGACTATTGCCGACGCGAAAACCAAGCAATGATGGTGGTAGTCTTTTTCAGAAACTTAATTGGAACACAATCGCGTCTGGCTAAGGCGTGAAAGTCTACTGAGGGATAACTGCTCCCATGCTCCCGTTGAAGTAGAAAGTAAAGTCTAGTTTTGTCTAGGTTTTATATAGCAGTAAGTTGAAACTAAAAAACGCTTGGGGTGGAAACACGGCAACACTCCCAGGCGTTTTTTATTTGGCTGTATTTTCCCTGCAAACGATATATTTAATTTACTAATATAAAATTTCCAAGAAAACTCTTGCTATTCTATTGAACCAGTGATATATTCTAGTTGTGTGTGAGGAGCAAAGTTCAAAAAGCGTCTGGGGTGGAAACACGGCAACACTCCCGGACGTTTTTTGCATAGTATGAAATATAAAAACCAATATTAATATCTATGCCAATTTATCTAAAATGTTTTTCCACTCAATTTCAGAAAGTGGTTGTATTTCAACCCGCATATTAAAACTATCACAAGCTGCATCAATTAAAGTATTAATAATCGTTTCTTGATCTAAATTCTCAGGTAGTTTCACAGGTGTAAAAGTATCTTTACCAAAGACTTGTTTAAATAAATCTGCATCTGGGTGTAAAATTATAGAACCATGTTGTAAAATTGTCTTTCCCCGTCGCAGTTGGGCGCTACCAATTAATTTACTACCATCTGCTAAAATTAAATCTGCACCTGTGGCAGTTGCAAAACAGTTAGGGTTGTGAATATAACCACGGCCAGCTTGACCATAGCTTAACTCTACACCGAGCGATCGCCATCCAGCAATCAGAAATTCACAAATCTTTGTATAAGCTTGTAAACGACTACCCGGTATTTCTGAAGTTATGACTGCGTAGGTTAAATCTCCTTGGTGTAAAACTGCTCTACCACCACTAGGACGACGTACTAAATCCAGTTTATCACCATCCCCAGTTAAATTGGTGGTGAGATTTTCCCAAAATTCCGGGTATTTTTTTTGATGATAACCCAAAGAAATCGCAGGAGGCGACCAAGTATAAAACCGCAGAGTTGGGGGGTGTTTTCCTGACTCATGCTGTTCTAGCAACCATCTATCAACTGCCATTTGTATTTTACCAGCAGCTGCAAAATAAGGAATTAGTCGCCAAACCTGTTTTACCACAAAATCTATCTAAAATCCAAAATCCAAAATCCAAAATCTAAAATCTAAAATCCAAAATTGCCTATGCTGCACCAAACTCATCTATCAAAGGCTCATCATAGTTATCCGCGATGGTAGCAACAATAGTAATAATACGGGAAATTTCCCCTGGTGACAATTCTGCTACAGTGCGTGTGGAAATGACAACCACCTGATTTTCAATAATACCAAAACGAGCTTCCAAGGTAACGGTACAGTTCAACTCTAACAGATAACGCATTAATTTGGGTTCATCTTTAGCGGGTAATTTCAGCACCCCAGCCCAAACCGTGATAGTATCTTCATCACTAGAACCTGTGAGTTTTACGAATACTTCCACTGTTCCATATTTAAATTTCCACAGATAAGCGCCATCTGGTGAATGGCTAACCATTGCGCTATCATCCTGTTGTAAGGTGCTAATGACGTTTTCAATTAATTCTACATGATTAAGACCGGATGTTTCCGCAATCAGTTCATCAACTAATTCATCAGGAGTTAGGGTTTCTTGGTAGCTTGTCATACAGATTTTTTCCTCAATATAGTTACTGCTTGAAGCTACAACTACTTTATCGTTTGTAGCTAAAATTGGCTTGAGTTAGAAGTTTAGGGAAGAGGGAACAGGGAACAGGAAAGAAGAAATAAAGGCAAAAATCAAATATGATTTCTATATTATATCTTGGAATATACCTAATTATCAATATTTTATGCAACAAATAATACCTAGCAATCATGTTTCTATTTCTCCAAGTTTACAAACAAGTGTCCGCAAATTAGCAATAAACCCCAATCACTGGTATGTAGTTGCACGGAGTAAAGAGGTTACAAATAAGCCATTAGCTGTAACGATTTGGAAACAGGCGATCGCACTTTATCGAGATAGTACAGGAAAAGTTCACGCCTTAGAAGATCGTTGTCCTCATCGTCAAGTTAAACTGAGTCATGGGCAAGTAATAAAAAACGAATTAGAATGTGCTTATCATGGTTGGCGGTTCAATAGTGAAGGTGAATGTGCAGCAGTTCCCTATTTAGCAGATAATCAAAAATTACCAACTTGTCAAATTCGCCGTTATCCTGTGAAAGAACAAGATGGTTTTATTTGGTTATTTCCGGGCAATAAAGAACCAAATATAGAACCAATGGGTTTACCAGAATGGGATAATTTAAATTATATTGCCACAGTTTCCGTGATTCAAACTCAAGCCCATTATTCTTATTTAATTGAAAATTTGATGGATATGTATCACGGACATTTGCATCAAGATTTACAAGCTTGGGCGGAAGCATCACTGCAAAATATTGATGAAGATGAAAATAAAGTTCATGCCCATTATACAGCCCAAAGTTATTATAAAATAGATAAAATTTGGTCAATCTCCCAATTATTTTTTCCTGCTTTGCGTCGGTTGCATCCTGAACCACTAGATGTGAGTTATGTTTATCCTCATTGGGTTTCTACCTTGGGTAATGATTTTAAAATTTACTGTTTATTATGTCCAGTAAACGAGACAGAAACTAAAGCCTATTTAATTCATTTTACCTCACTCAATGCGTTTTGGAGATTACACAAATTACCTGTATGGTTTCGGCGGTTTATTAAAGATAGCTTATTTGGTGCAGCACAGAAATTACTTGACGGTTTGGTGGTACAAGATGTAAAAATGATAGAAGAAGAACAACAAGCTTTTTTACAAAATCCAGAAATTAGAAATTATGAATTAAATCGAGCTTTGGTAAGTGTGCAAAAATTGATGAAAAATCAAGTTGAAAAATCAAGTTGAAAAATTGGGTGAGGTGTTGATACAGTAGGAGTCAGGAGTCAGGATTAAAATACAAAATCCCTGACTCAAGAAATCAGGGATTAGAAAACAGCTATTTTTTTTAGCATTTCCCTCACGCTAAAGCGGAAGCTTGAGGTTTCGCAAAAATCATTCTCCCTGCTGAGGTTTGTAAAGCACTGGTGACAACTACCCGTAGTTCAGCACCCACAAAACCGCTTCCTTCCTCAACAACTACCATTGTTCCATCATCAAGATAACCAATACCTTGAGTCGGTTCTTTACCTTCTTTGAGAATTTTCAAATCAATATTATCACCAGGTAAATAAGAAGGACGCACCGCATTTACCAAGTCATTAACATTCAAAACTGGGACTTTCTGCACACTAGCAACTTTTGATAAATTGTAGTCATTAGTTAACAGTGTTCCGTTAATTTCTTGGGCAAATTTTACCAGTTTTGCATCAACTGTATGAATCTCTTCATAGTCTACAGAATTAATTACAATCCTTTCTGGGTAAGTTTCCCGGATGCGGTTGAGAATGTCTAAACCTCTTCTACCTCGCACCCGTTTTACATCTTTACTGGCATCAGCGACTTGTTGCAGTTCCTGTAAAATAAACCGGGGGACAATTATTACTCCTTCTAAAAATCCCGTTTCTAACAATGCTTCAATGCGTCCATCAATAATGCAGCTAGTATCTAAAACTTTAGTATTTGCAGGTTTGAGAGTTCCTTCCACTACTAAAGTTTCCACAGTGTTAGGATTAATTAAGCGTAATAAACCCCGTCCGTGGGTATCTGCTAAATTCATACCCGTTACGGAAAGGATGATACTGCCAACAACGGCTACTATAGGTTTAATAAAGCTGAAATCTGCGGGAATGGGTAATAAAAATAGCGGGGCTAACATTAAATTAGCCAGTAACAACCCAATTACTAAACCAATGGCACGAGTTAAAATGACTTCTAGAGGCATTTCTTTCACTTGTGCTTCTAAGCGGCGGTAGGTAGTCTGGAAACTTAAACCCACTGCACCACCGATGATAGCAGCAAAGACAGCAACAACTAAGCGTAAAGCGTCTAGGTTGGTTACTCCGTCAAGAGTTCCAGGGGGGAGGAGGTCGGTACTGAAATAACCGATTCCCGCAGAGGCGATAATAAATGAGAGAATGATAGTGAAATCAAGCATGATAATGTTTCCTGCGACTGTGTTTACCCATTAGAGTAAGGTATTTTTTATTTCAACGGTGATTGCTTGGGGAATATGAACTTACACTATAGGTTTACCAGTTAATACAATTATGCAAACATTATACCCAAAGACTTTTCCTTGCATAATTATTATTATTTTTGTTATCAAAAGATGAATTGTTGTAAAGAAACTGAGAATGGGTAATTGGTAATTGGTGATTGGTAATGGGCAATTTATCACCTAATGTAGATATTAAATAAATCTAAAATCTCAAATCTAAAATATTATGAGTTTTTCTGTTCCTACTGCTGCTTATGTACATATTCCTTTTTGTCGGCGGCGGTGTTTTTATTGTGATTTTCCGGTATTTGTGGTAGGTGATCGCTCACGGGGTGAAACATCACATACAATTAGTCAATATGTTGAGGCAGTTTGTCAAGAAATAAACTCTGCATCCACTTTTAATCAACCTTTAAAAACCATTTTCTTTGGTGGTGGTACACCTTCGCTGCTATCTACAGAACAATTACAACAGATTGTAACAACATTAGAAAAGCGTTTTGGCATTGCATCTGGGGTAGAAATTTCAATGGAAATGGACCCTGGTACTTTTGATTTAGCACATATCATAGGATATAAAAATGCAGGTGTGAACCGGGTAAGTTTAGGTGTGCAAACGTTTCCAGCAGAATTGTTAAAAATTGCAGGGCGATCGCACTCAGTTGAAGATATTTTTGCAGCTATTGATTTAATTCACCAAGTCGAAATACCCGAATTTAGCATAGACTTAATTTCTGGTTTACCACATCAGTCTTTAGATCAATGGGAAAATTCCCTAACTAAAGCGGTAGAAATTGCCCCTACCCATATTTCTATTTATGATTTAACCATAGAACCGGGTACAGCTTTCGGACGTTATTACCAACCAGGAGATCAACCGCTACCGACAGATGAAACCACTGTCAAAATGTATCAATTAGGGCAAAAAATATTAACAGATGCAGGTTATGAACATTATGAAATTTCTAACTATGCCAAAAGCGGACATCAATGTCAACATAATTTAGTTTATTGGCAAAATCTGTCTTATTACGGTTTCGGAATGGGTGCAGCTAGTTATGTACAAGGTAAACGCTTTACCCGTCCTCGTAAAACCAAAGAATATTATCAATGGTTAGAAAATGGTGCAATAATTGATTGTGACATCACACCTATAGAGGAAGAATTGTTAGAAACTTTAATGCTGGGTTTGCGTTTAGCATCGGGTTTGAATTTAAAGACGTTAACCCAAAAGTTTGGTACAGAAAAAGTAGAAAAAATTAAACAATGTTTGCACCCTTATTTTGATCAAGGTTGGGTACAAATTATGGGGGAAAAATTGCGGTTAACTGATCCTGATGGGTTTTTATTTTCTAATGTTGTGTTAGCAGATTTATTTGATAAAATCGGAGAATAAGATCAATTTTGAGTAAGCATTCAGCTATCAGTAATCAGTAATCAGCTTAAACCTATAATATAGATAGGAGTTGCTGAGAAAGTCTTTTCGTGGAGGTAGGGAATAGGGTATAATCCTGTAAATTTCGATTTATAATATAATTATCCCTTGGATTATTCTAAAATCTATCATAACATAACCCTCTCAGAAGTCAAGACCCTTGAAATTACGTTGAGTCATTTGCAGCTATTCTCAATAATTTTGGGTGAAAAATGCGGGGTGAAACTTTTTTGGGAAAATTGAGTTAAGAATTGTTAAATGGAACTGTGGCACAAAAAAGCCAGATATTTTCCCTACTTGGTCATATTCCCGAAGCGATCGCTCATCATCATCCCAAAGTTGCAATGATGATTCTTTATTTTCCCCAGTAGTGGGTGATTGGTGATTGGGGACTGGGTAATCAATTTAAAATTTGATCTTTCCCCATCGCTAATCACCTGTTTCTCAATTAATAGCCCCTATTAATTTAAATCAAATATCCCATTTATTCAGATAAAAACTAATAAACTAATCCGCGTTTATCTGCGTTCATCTGCGTTTTCTATTCTATATTATCTATATTAATAAATTCCAATAAAAAATCTGATCCAGTGGGAATTTCAGTTTTTGGGTATATAACACCCTTGGATTATTCTCAAGACTATCATAACACAACCCTGTCAGAAGTCAAGACCCTTGAAATTACGTTGAGTCATTCGCAACTATTCTCAATAATTTGAGGGTAAAAACGAGTGTTGAAACTTTTTTGGGATTTTTGGGTCAAAATCATGTTAAAAATTGTTAAGCAAAAAACGCAGATGATCAGAAAGATTTGCGATCGCTCATAATCAACCCAATGTTGCTATGATAATGGTTTATTTTCGCCAGTAGTAGGTGACTGGGGACTGTTGACTGGGAAGAGAAGCAGGGGAAGCAGGGGAAGAATATTGAACTTTTACCTTTTACCTTCTGCCTCCTGCCTCCTGCCTTCTGCCTCCTGCCTCCTGCCTCCTGACTCCTGACTCCTGACTCCTTTGAAATTATGCTTTATCCCGTTGTTTGGCAGAATAACTCAGTTTTACTCATAGATCAAACCCGTTTACCAAATGAGTATGCAGTGGTAGAAATTAATCGTAGCGAAGACATGGCCGAGGCCATTATAACTATGATAGTTAGAGGTGCGCCGGCTATTGGCGTTGCTGCTGCTTATGGGATGTATTTGGGTGCAAGGGAAATTGAAACCAGCGATCGCACGGAATTTTTAAACCGTTTAGAACAAGTTGCCCAGTTATTGCGTTCTACCCGTCCCACTGCGGTAAACTTATTTTGGGCAATTGGGAGAATGATGCAAACAGCTTATGAAACTCTGGGAACAATAGCAGAAATTAAACAAATTCTCCTAGAAACTGCCCAAAATATCAACGCTGAAGATATCCAAACCTGTGAAAAAATCGGTGATCACGGTTTAACAGTTTTACCCAAAACCCCAGAAAAGTTAATCATATTAACTCACTGTAATGCCGGTGCTTTAGCAACCGCTGGTTATGGTACTGCTTTAGGTGTAGTGCGTTCTGCTTGGAGAGAAGGAAGACTCACACGAGTATTTGCAGATGAAACCCGTCCCCGTTTACAAGGTGCAAAACTCACTGCTTGGGAATGCGTACAAGAAGGAATTCCCGTTACTGTAATTACTGATAATATGGCCGCCCATTGTATGCAACAAGGTTTAATTGATGCGGTGGTTGTCGGTGCTGATAGAATTGCTGCCAATGGAGATACTGCTAATAAAATCGGTACTTATAGTTTAGCAATTGTAGCTAAAGCTCATAATATTCCGTTCTTTGTCGCTGCACCGATTTCTACTATTGATTTTACCTTAGCTAATGGTAGTCAAATTCCTATTGAAGAACGTCATCCTTCAGAAGTTTATCAAGTTGGTGATACTGTTTTGACACCTTCAGGAGTAGAATTTTATAATCCTGCTTTTGATGTTACTCCCGCAGATTTAATTACAGCCATCATTACAGAAAATGGTGCTTTTGCTCCAGGGGATTTGGTAAAATGTCATCATAATTCGTGAGCAATTCAATCAATACAAGACTTACGCAAAACAGAACAAAAGTAGGGGTAATTCATGAATTACCCCTACGCAAGAATCAGGTTTTTAGTCCAATCTTGCGTAAGCCCTACAATATTATTTACCCAGAATGACGGTCTATTTCCTGAAGCTGTCCTAATTTTTTAATTACCAATCCTTTTGCAATGGTAGTTAAAACTGGTTTGATAATTGAAGGTTTGATCAAACCAGAATTTTTTCATTCGGGACTATCCCAATTTTGAAAAAATAATTGTAGCAACACCAAAAACTCTCGTTTAACTCTCTTACCTTTGTGTTCTTTGCGCCCTTTGCGGTTCAATCATATCAAGGCTTAGAGCATTTGATTTCGTTGGTTAATTTTTTTAGGATTGATTAACATTATACATATTTATTATATAGTATCATATACTGGTACTCTCATCTAAGAAAATTTTAGCTAATCGTAAGATTTTGTAAAAAATTAATTGAGTTTTGACAAAACGTTATAAATTACCACCCATGAAAAAATTAATTCCCACACTCACCTTAATTCTTTCCTGTATTTCTTTGGTTAGTTGTAGTAATGCACCAACCGATACAACCACAGCAACATCAACTAATAATACTGTAGAATCTCAACCAGAAAATTCACCCACACAGGAAACAGAAAAGGAAAATAAAACAGAACCCAAAACAGAAACAAAAACAGAAACAGATAAACCAGAGAAAATAAAATCTGCACCGCAAACAGTCAGCAAAACCACCATCAAAAATAAATCACCGCAAGTTGGTACAGTTAAAGAATTAGTCAATGGTGATTTAATGTGTTATGTCACCTTAGTAGATGAACAAGGTAAAGAAAACCAAGTTGGTGCGAGTTTTGATATTTGTGCAGAAGAAGGAAAATTTTTAAATAAAAAAGTCCGTGCTATTTTCACAGTAGAATCAGTGAATGATTGTGAAAGTGCAGAACCTTGTGGAAAAACTCGTCAAGAATCTATAATTACTAAAATGGAGGTTTTAGAAGATAAAACAACAGCAAAAACCGAAACCAAACCTCAAGCAAATAAAACCCAAACCATTAGTAATGGAGAGTGGAAAATTACTATTGGTAATGCTGACTCTTGGACAGGAGTTAATAATACAGGAAACTTGACATATAAAGGATGTGATACAAAAGGTAACTGTCTTGAATTAACAGGTGGTAAAGTTTCCTGTCGTGATGGAAAATGTGTTACAGGTTGGAGAAATGGAGATTATGTTTACATTTTAGAACAACCGATTACAGAAGATGGAAATGCGGATTCAACTTTAATCGTAAGAAAAGGTGATCAAGAAATTCTCAAAGCGACAGGATTAAAATAAGTAATAGGTTGGGTTGACAAAAAGAAACCCAACATTACTCATTTTCTTCCTTTGTGTACTTTGCGTACTTTGCGGTTAATTAACCCAAAAATCTGGAAACTACACCGAGAAAAGATGAATAAATAAAATGATCTAACTTCTTGTTAGGTTACGCTGTCCCTTAACCCAATATACATTAAATTAGATTAAACAGGAAAAATTCTTTCTCCACTACCCGGATCAAAAACAAATAAATGATTTAAATCGAAATGCAAATGCAACTTTTCACCGGGATGTAAACGCACACCCCCACCCACTTGAACATTGATAAAACTAGAAGAATTAGGTAAACTCACACGAATTAAAGTTTCTCTTCCCAAGGGTTCAACAACTTTAACTTCTACTGCAAGGGTTGAATTTTCTGGTTGAATTTCTGCTTTACTAATACTAATATGTTCAGGACGAATACCCAAATTACAAATTTGTTCAGGGTGAAAATTCAAAGCTGCTTTGATATTTTCAGGAACAGCTAATAGTTGACCACTAATACCAAAATTATCACCTTGATAAATAGAGGGTAAAATATTCATAGGCGGATTACCCAAAAAAGCTGCTACCATTTCATTAGCAGGTAAAGCATAAATACTTTGAGGATCGCCAATTTGTTGAATTCGTCCCCGATTTAACACTACAATTTTATCAGCTAAAGTCATGGCTTCAACTTGGTCATGGGTGACATAAATTGTCGTAATTCCCAATTCTTGATGTAATTGTTTTAATTCTGCTCTGGTATCATCTCGTAATTGAGCATCTAAATTAGATAAAGGTTCATCGAGTAAAAATAATTGAGGTTGACGTGCGATCGCTCTTCCTAATGCTACCCTTTGTTGTTGTCCTCCAGAAAGTTGTTTAGGTTTTCTATCTAACAGATGTTCCAAAGACAGCGATCGCGCAACCGTTAACACTCGTTCTTGAATAGTTTTTTTATCCACCTTTCGCATTTCCAACCCAAAAGCGATATTTTGAGCTACCGTCTTATGGGGATAAAGGGCATAATTTTGAAATACCATTGCTACATCACGCGCTCTGGCTGGGATATCATTAACCAAGCGATCGCCTATATATAAATTTCCAGAAGTAGCAGTTTCCAAACCTGCGATAGTTCGTAAAATCGTAGACTTACCGCACCCCGAAGGACCAACTAAAACCCAAAACTCACCATCAGGAATTTCAAAGGTGATATCCTCAATCGCGGTGACATTGTTAAATTTACGTTTAATTTTATCTAAAACAACTTTAGCCATTTCTAATAATTGATAATTGATAATTGATAATTGGGCATTAGGCATTGGGCATTGGGCATTGGGTTATTAATCTTCCCATGCTCCCCCTGCCTCCCCTGCCTCTTCCCTGTCACCTGTCACCTGTCACCTGTCACCTGTCACCTAACCCCACGCAGGATGAGATAAAAGAGAAGCCATTACCCGCACCCCGCGCAGTTGGTTAGAAAGGGGTAGATGACCTCTAGGGGCGCTTAAATCCCAGGTAAACTCGTTGGGGTAGCGAGTCCATTTATTGCCATCCTTCCAGCCGATTTTTGGCCATAAAGTTTCCCAGTTTCTACCCACCCCCAACCAAATTTCTCGCTGTACAGAAAAACCAAACTTGCCTTCGGAGTAGACAACCCAAAGATGATTAATTGTTTGTAGATCTTTGATGGGGAAATTTTCCACTTCAGTAAAATACAACCATTTTCTTTGTACTGCTTGGGGTCCTGCCATTTCGCACATTTTTTGAATTGTCAGCAGATCAGCAGCTTGAAACTCCTGCTTGATGAGTAATTGTTGCAAAGAATTGTAACTGATCCCACGATCTGATTTTAGAGGTACAATTCCTTCAGGAAAGTGAGTTTCTAGAAATTCCTTAGCCGTAGGTGCATCAGAATTGTAGATGACTTGGTAAGCTTTACCATCAATCCAAGTTGCTTGAGTGTCACGACGTTTCAACAAAAATTCCTGCAACACCTCTAAACCCTCATTACCCAATTTAGCTAATTGTGGGATGATTTGTTGTTGGACTTTTTCGGACCCAGCGATTAACTTTTGGCGCAGGGAGTCGATGTCATTAGCAGTGCCTGATACAATCATTGGGTCTGTCATGCCATTACTCGTGTTAGCGTTTCAGTGAACAAACGAATCAGCTATTGGGCATTCTACAAAATGAAGCACAGATAGCGAAAAGTAGTTTACTATTTTTGACCGGACAAAGTAGCGCCGGTTTAACTGCAATCTACGTCTGAGCTACCAATAATTTACCAGGTAAAGCAGGGGATGATCTGCGCCTCAAAGAAAGGGCAGGGGAAGCAGGGGAAGTAAGGGAAGCAGGGGGAGAATATTAACTTTTGCCTTCTGTCACCTGTCACCTGTCACCTGTCACCTGTCACCTGTCACCTGTAACTCCTTGAAATTATTCTATTTGGAATGTGTTAACTATGTACGACAAGATTACCCCCCCGACAACTGGCGAAAAAATTACCTTCAAAAATGGTGAACCCGTTGTTCCTGACAATCCTATTATTCCCTTTATTCGTGGTGATGGCACAGGTATTGATATTTGGCCAGCTACAGAAAAGGTGCTGGATGCTGCGGTAGCAAAAGCATACAAGGGTAAAAGAAAAATTAGCTGGTTTAAGGTTTATGCTGGTGATGAAGCTTGTGATTTATACGGCACTTACCAGTATTTACCCCAAGATACTCTCACCGCTATTAAAGAATATGGCGTTGCTATCAAAGGACCTTTGACTACTCCCGTAGGTGGTGGGATTCGCTCTTTAAATGTGGCATTACGTCAAATTTTTGACTTGTACGCCTGTGTGCGTCCTTGTCGTTACTATGCAGGAACTCCTTCCCCACACAAAAACCCGGAAAAATTGGATGTGATTGTTTACCGGGAAAATACGGAAGATATTTATTTGGGGATTGAATGGAAACAAGGTAGTGAAATAGGCGATCGCCTCATTTCCATTCTCAACAATGAACTTATCCCCGCTACCCCAGAACACGGTAAAAAGCAAATTCCCCTGGATGCAGGTATAGGAATTAAACCCATCAGTAAAAGCGGTTCACAACGTTTAGTTAGACGTGCCATCAAGCACGCTTTACAACTGCCCAAGGCCAAGCAACAAGTAACATTGGTGCATAAAGGCAATATCATGAAATACACCGAAGGCGCTTTTAGAGATTGGGGTTATGAATTAGCAACCAGCGAATTTCGTAATGAATGCGTTACCGAAAGGGAATCTTGGATCTTAGGAAATAAGGAGAAAAACCCTAACATTTCCTTAGAAGAAAACGCCAGAATGATCGATCCTGGTTTTGATGCTTTAACCCCAGAGAAAAAAGCACAAATTGTTAAAGAAGTGGAAACAGTTCTGAACTCAATTTGGACAAGTCATGGTGATGGAAAATGGACAGAGAAAATCATGGTAAATGATCGCATTGCCGATAGCATTTTCCAACAAATTCAAACCCGACCAGATGAATATTCAATTCTGGCTACAATGAACCTCAACGGTGATTATTTATCCGATGCTGCTGCTGCTATTGTTGGTGGTTTAGGTATGGGACCAGGGGCAAACATTGGCGATTCCTGCGCCGTTTTTGAAGCTACCCATGGAACAGCACCAAAACACGCCGGTTTAGATAAAATTAACCCCGGATCTGTGATTCTTTCCGCTGTCATGATGCTAGAATATATGGGTTGGCAAGAAGCCGCAGATTTGATTAAAAAAGGTCTAGGTGCAGCCATAGCTAATGGTGAAGTTACTTATGACTTAGCGCGGTTAATTGAACCACCTGTAGAACCTTTGAAATGTTCTGAATTTGCTGAGGCAATTATCAAACATTTCGGTTAATTGCGGTTAATTTCTATTAATTAAAGGGGCGGGTTTTACCCGTCCTGTTTGTCAGAATCAGGATGTCCAGGATTTGAGGATGAACAGGATTGGATTAAGAAGATGTATAAAAATTATATTTGAGTCATAATATCAATAATATCTGTGTTGAAAAGGAGAATAGATAATTATGGTAATGACACCAATTAAAGAAGATGTATTAAAAAAGTATTCCTTAGAAGATTGGATGCAAAGTTCCCCAGAGGGTACAGAATGGGTAAATGGGGAATTATTGGAGAAAGAAGAAGTGACATTGAAACACAGTCGGGTACAAGCAAAACTAGCTACTTACTGCAGAAATTACAAAGATTCTAGTGAACAAGGTGGAGAAGTGTATACAGAAGCACCCTGTCGTACAAATCAACAAGGCCGTCGTCCTGATGTTGCTTATCTTACCCCCGAATTGATACAACAATTTGGTGAACCTGCTGTTTTACCTCAAAGTTTTCCCCTCGTAGCAGAAATTATTTCTTCTACAGATTTAGCAGAAGATAGGATTGCTAAATCTCAAGAATATTTGCAATCAGGAAGTGAGGAAGTTTGGTTAGTCTTTCCTGAAAATCGGTGGATTATTGTAATTACTCAAAATCAACGTCTTGTGTTTATTGCTGGTGAAATAGTCAGGACTCAAATTGTATTACCAGGGTTTAATGTTGCGGTTAATGAATTATTGGGTTAAGACAGAAAATTAAGATTTAAAAGTAGTATAAAAACGATAAAAGTAGTATTTAAATAGGGTGATTTTTTATGGTTATCAGTCCTTTAAAACTCAACCTAGACGATGTTAACTTAACTGATGAACAGTTTTATCAACTATGTCAAAAAAACAGTGATTTGCAATTTGAACGCACTGCAACTGGAGAATTAATTATTATGCCACCAGTGGGAGGAGAAAGCGGAAATAGAGAAGCAGAATTTATTATAGATTTAGGTATTTGGAATCGGCAAACAAAACTCGGTTATACTTTTAGTTCTTCCACTATATTTAAATTACCAAATGGGGGCGATCGCTCTCCTGATGCAGCTTGGATTAAAAAAGAACGTTGGGAAGCATTAACACCTGAACAAAAACGAAAATTTCCCCCTATTGCACCAGATTTTGTCATTGAATTAAGGTTAGTAACAGATAGTTTAGAAACTCTGCGTCAGAAAATGCAAGAATATATGAATGCAGGGGTAAAAATGGGATGGTTAATAAATCCGCAACAACAACAAGTAGAAATTTATCGTTTAGGAAAAGATGTGGAATTGAGAAATTTACCCACAGAATTATTAGGGGAAGACATATTACCAGGATTTAGTTTGAGTTTAGATTGTTATTAAAATCTCAAGTAAAGTGTTATAATTTTCATATCTCAACTAGTGGATACAATCATGATTGAGCAACTTCTAATCAATAGTGAAATTGATAATTGTGATGTACCAGATGCCAACTTGCTAGTCACTGAAGATGATACACCTGTGGATAATCTCGCATCTGAAAAACAACAACGCCTTTTAGTCGGTTCTCTTTACAGTTCTTTACAAAATCAGATTTTTTTAGCAGCAGCTAATGTAGGTGTTTATCATACTTATGGTGAACCTGCCATAGTTCCTGATATATTTGTCAGTTTTGATGTGAAAACTCCTGAAAACTGGTGGGAAAAACAAAATCGTTGTTATCTAGTTTGGAAATTCGGTAAATCACCAGAAGTTGTCATTGAAATTATATCAAATCGAGAAGGTGAAGAACTAGATAAAAAACTGCAAATTTATGAAAAAATGCGAGTTTCTTACTATATTGTATATGACCCACATCAAAATTTAGGAGCAGAAGTTTTAAGAATTTATTCTATTCAAGGTAGACGTTACGTAGAAACTACAGATAAATGGTTAGAAGATATTGGTTTGGGTGTAACTTTATGGAATGGAGAATTTGAAGGTAGAAATGATTCTTGGTTGCGTTGGTGTGATCAAAATGGTAATGTTTTACTAACTGGTGATGAACGTGCGAAAATAGCAGAAGAACGCGCTGAAAATGCAGAAGTTCGCGCTCAATTACTAGCAGAAAAATTAAAGGCTTTGGGTGTAGACCCTGATAGTATTTAAGTGTGATTTTAGGATTCTAAATTTAAAGGATGTGATTTTTCAACCCAAAGCCGAAATAACTCGACAATAATTCTCCATCTTCCCTGATTTTCTGCAATCACATCATGACGGGTTAAAGTATCTAAAGCTGTCTGTAAATTACTTTCATCTATTCCCGTCAACTCAACCAAATCATTTAAACTTAACCCTTGGGGATATTTTGCTAGATGAATTAAAATTA
This sequence comes from Sphaerospermopsis sp. LEGE 00249, assembly GCF_014299995.1. Taxonomy (NCBI): domain Bacteria; kingdom Bacillati; phylum Cyanobacteriota; class Cyanophyceae; order Nostocales; family Aphanizomenonaceae; genus Sphaerospermopsis; species Sphaerospermopsis sp. LEGE 00249. Next base: position 18,951 of record NZ_JACJUZ010000008.1, read on the forward strand.
CTTGTTCAGTATTACCATTTTCCCCAGCTTGACCCCAAACACCATTAAAATAATTACTACCTCTGGTAAAAAATTCCGGTTTATTCACAACTGCTTCTACATCTTCCACTGTAAAAACTGCATCGCGGTTTCTTACTTGTTCAAACACAAAATCATTATATAATCGTACTAAATGATAACCTATTAACTGCACTAAATAAGGTTGTCCGTGGGTTAAATCATAAATTTTATCTAGTGCTTCTGGTGTGTAGTCTAATAAAAAATCTTCAATAGCTGGGTTAGCTAGAATTGTTTCAGGAACTCACCTCCTACTGTGGAGAGGTACAATTCATCATTCCCTAATCTATTTTTGCAGTTATGATCTAAAACAGTGTGCAAATCTACCAACTGCAAAAAGACTTATGAGTTTAAATCGTCGTCATTTCTTGGTTTTACTGGGTGCTAGTGCGGGTGCTTTTCTTCTCGATAGTGGTGCTTCTGCTGAAACTTCTCCCCCCAGAATATCAACTATTGAACTACCTCCTTTACCCTACGCTTACGACGCACTAGAACCACATATTGATACAAGAACAATGCAGTTTCATCACGATAAACACCATGCAGCTTATGTGAATAACTTAAATAAAGCTTTGGACAAATACCCAGAACTGAAAAACAAAACTGTTGAACAACTACTGCAAAATCTGGATAATGTCCCCGCAGATATTAGAACTACAGTCAGAAATAATGGTGGTGGTCATGTTAACCATTCAATGTTTTGGAAAATCATGAAACCTAATGGTGGTGGTGAAGCAACTGGAGAAATAGCAACTGCAATTAATAAAACTTTTGGTAGTTTCGCAGATTTCAAAAAACAGTTTAATGAAGCTGGTGGTGGTCGTTTTGGTAGCGGTTGGGTTTGGTTAGTTCGCAACAAAAATGGTAAGTTAGAAATTACAACTACTGCAAATCAAGATAGTCCTTTAATGGAAGGTAAATATCCCATTTTTGGTAATGATGTTTGGGAACACGCTTATTATTTAAAATATCAAAATCGTCGTCCTGAATATTTAGATGCTTGGTGGAATGTGGTTAACTGGGATGAAATTAATCAACGGTTTGCAGATGCAAGTAAAATAGAGTAATTCGTAATTCATAATAATTCATAATTCATAATTGGTAATTGATTTATAAACACAACCAATTACCAATCACCAATCACCAATTACCCATTACCTAATTTACAAAGGTTTTTGTGTTGGTATACCCACAGGACGAGGAAAACTCACAGGTGTATGTTTCACCTTCCTTAAATATAAACAATGACGAATACTATTACTTAAAGGAGTGGTAAATTCATCAATTAATTCAACTTCTCCCCCTAAATGATGTACCGCATTTTCTAAACTTTGATTTTCTTCCTTTGTCCAACTTCCCCGATAAATAACTGCTAAACCACCTTTTTTCACTAAAGGTAAACTATATTCAGCACAAGCAGAAACACTACCCACTGCACGAATCACAGCTAAATCATAATTTTCTCTATGTTTACCTTCCTGTCCAATTTCTTCCACCCTCCCCACAATTGTTTTCGCATTGATAAGAGGAAGATCCGTTAAAACAGAGTCAATAAAATTAATTTTTTTGCGAGTAGAATCTAACAAAGTCACCTGAGAATTAGGGAAAATAATCGCAATTGGTAAACCAGGAAAACCCGCACCAGTACCAATATCAATTACTGATGCACCTGGATGAAGAGAATCAATAAAATCCTGTTTTGGTGCAACTCCCCTTAACGAATCCCAAAGATGTTTTTCCCAAAATTCTGACGCTTCAGTAATGCGCGTTAAATTCACATAACGATTAGCTTCAATAACCAATTCATAGAGTTTTTGTAATTGATTTTGTTGGTCATTTGTTGGTTGCCAATTTAACGTTTCTTGCCAAACTTCCACCATTTCAGGTAAACTAAATACGGACTCTAAACTCATATTCACTCAATTAATTATCTCAAAATCTTTGCTTTCTTCTCTGCGACTCTGCGCCTCTGCGTGAAACTTTTTAAGTTTTAATTCAAATGTTTCACTTCCCAACTGTTTCTGCAATTTTCTTTTCTAAAGTTTTAGGATCAACAGATTCCAAAACACCATGATTTAAAGTCCAACAACTGTCCGCTATTGGTAACATATCCCCTGCATCATGTGTAACAACTAATAAAGTCCAATCTTTTTTCAATTTTGCTAATAAATTTATTAATTGACGACGAATAGACCAATCTAAACCGGCTGTAGGTTCATCTAATAATAATAAATTTGGTTGGCGAATTAATTGAACTGCTAAAGCTAAACGTCTTTGTTGTCCACCGCTTAAAGCATGGGGTGAGGTAGAAAATGATAAATGATCTAATCCTACTTCTCTGAGTGCTTGATGAACTCGTTCTGTACCTAATTCGGGATGTCCTAAACGCAATTCTTCCAAAATTGTACCACCGCAAAAGTGCCTTTCGGGAAATTGAAAGACAATTCCCGCTAATTGTTGCAGTTGTTCTGAGATTAGTGGTTGTTCTCTCCAAAATGCAGCACCGGAGGTAGGTTCAACTAATCCTGATAAAATTTCTAATAAGGTGCTTTTACCAGAACCACTAGGACCTATGACTAAACCTAGCTGCTGTGGTGGTAATTCCAGGTTAATAGATTTAAGAATTGCTGTGGGACAAGCTGTGGGGTGATAAGTTAGATTTCTGAGATAAAGCATTTGTTAAAATTACCAGATAGTCAGCGAACAACTGATGAACAACTGATGGACTAAAAGCAAAGTTACGTAACCAAAACCTGATCCAGCAGCAACAAACATTCAACTTTTTCTATTTTGACAGAATTACACAAAAAAAATCGCTACAATCAGCGAGGAAACCTGATGAATTTTCAATAGTCTAGATAAATTGGATTTTTTTGGATTTTTTTGCTAAGACAGAAGCGTTTTTTGGTTAAGCATTTTTTGATTTTAAGTAATACATAAGACAAGTTCAACCGTAATAATTCTGTGTTTTATTATGTCTAAACATTTTTTAGGATTTCCTCTGGTTTCTAAAGTTGCTTTTGCTACTACGTTAATCTTAAATTTGTGGGTAAATCCCTCATTAGCGGGTGATCCATTTCGCAGTAGTGAACCTCATCAAATTGGCGATCGCACGGAAGCAGCGTTTAAAGCGATTTTCCAACAAGGAAATTATCCTGTTGCAGAGGATCACCTGAAAAAAGCGATCGCTGATGAACCCGATGAACCTTTAGCTTATGCTTTAAAAGCATCTTTAGCTTATACTAATCAAGATTTAGTAGGATTGGAAAAGTACAGCAAAAAGACTTTAGAAGCTGGACAAAAGTTGATTGGTACTAACCAATTACGTGGTAATTTATACACTGGAGTAGGCAATTTTTTAGAAGGTGCTGTCATTCTTACCCGTGAAGGTACGGTTAATGGTGCATCAAAGGCATTTACTAGGTTAACAAGAGTGTATGAATATTTAGATAGAGCAGAAGCCATTAATGCCAATGATCCAGAGTTAAATTTAATTAAAGGCTATATGAACTTAATGTTAGCCGTTAATTTGCCTTTTATTAGTCCTGATCAAGCGATTGAACAACTGGAACAAAATGCAGCACCTGGATATTTAGTAGATAGGGGTATTGCTTTAGCGTATCGGGATTTGAAGAAATATCCCCAAGCATTAAAATATGTGGATCGTGCTTTGAAAAACACCTCTGACAACCCAGAAATTTATTATCTCAAAGCGCAAATACTGTATTTACAAGGTAACAAGGAAAAAAGTCAGAATGTGGTTAAAGAAGCGATCGCATATTTTGAGAAAGCGTTAACCAAAAAATCCCAACTTCCTGCTAGTCTAGTCAAACAAATTGAATCCGAACGCAACCAGGCTAAAAACCGACTCAATAATATATGATGATTTAGTCATTAGGAAAGAAGGGAACAGGGAACAGGGAACAGATAATTATTTATTCTCTTTCCTAATCACCAATCACCAATCACCAATCAGCAATCACCAATCACCAAAAATGTACATTCAATTTCGTGAATTTAATCCCTTTGACGTTTGGTTCTGGATCAAATTTAGCACCATTCCTTCCCAACAAGAAAAACAATATGTAGAAGAAGTATTTAACTCCTGGTTTTATTTAGGTAAACTAGGAGGTTTCAACGCTGAAAACTTGCAAGTTCAAGAAACTGGTTTGGATTTAAGCTACATGGATTATGATAACCAAGGTTATGATCAAAGTATGTTAGCTTTAATGCACAACATGGGTGAATTTGAATATGAAGGAAAATGGGGAAGATGCTGGTTTGATTTAGGAACAAGTGATGCGATCGCCTTAGATATTCTCATCAACGCACTATCTCAATTAAGTGAAGAATACGTCACCATAGAAGCATTATATTTAGGTGGTGAAAATGAAGATTGGCCAGTAGAAGATAGTGAAACTCGCGCTTATTCCCTTTACGATAATTAATCATTCAAATAACAACAATTACTCACAATAATGAACAAACCAGGTGAAATTAGAGTCATCGTTTTAGCATTAATTAAAGATGGTGACAGAATCTTTGTTTCTGAAGGATATGATCCGACAAAGCAATCAACATTTTATCGTGCTTTAGGTGGAGGAGTAGAATTTGGTGAAACCAGTCGCATAGCATTGGAACGAGAATTTCAAGAAGAAATACAAGCTGATTTAACCAACATTCGTTATTTAAGTTGTATCGAAAACCTGTTTATATTCGATGGTAAACAGGGACATGAAATCATCCAACTTTATCAATGCGACTTTGCAGATCCGAAATTTTACCAAATTGAAAGTTTAACCTTTTCCGAAACACCAGAAAAGAAACATCGTGCTTTATGGGTAGAAATTGAGAAGTTTAAATCAGGAGAACTAAGATTAGTCCCAGAAATCTTTTTTGATTATTTGTAAGCATTTAGCTATCAGTAATCAGTAATCAGCTTTCAGCAAAATCAAAACCTTTCCAGATACCTGAATTATTAAATGAGTCGGGTATCTATTTCATCCAGAAATGTTGAATGTCGTTACAAAAGTTTACATATTCAGTTATAGTATTCCTAATAAGCGGGAGCATCACTCGCTGAACCGATTTTGACTAATCCAGTTCCCGATTCAAATTCTAGTTTCCAATTATTCTTAATTCGCACTACAAAATATTTGTCTTTTTGCACTAATTCCTGCATAAACCTGCATAAAATTTAGTCCCGCAAAACCTCTATCCATTACCCCAACAGCATCTTGCGGTAAATTAGACATCATTGATGAACCAAATTTATAATCATGATTATGTCCAAAATTTATCAAATTATCTTCTGGACTTCCTGTTGACAGATTGAGGGAACTAAAAAGTTTTACTTGATGATGTCCTAGAACCCATAGTAACTTACTTGTTAAGGTAATTACTGTAGAATCAATTGGACAAATGGCGTATTTATCATGTAACTTTTTGTAAGCTTTTTTCTGGACTAATTTATTCAATTGATGATAAATCTTTTGGAAGATTTCTTGATTTCTGTGTGTGTTAGCCTTGGAAAAAGTCGAAATCCTTACATCAATACCTGTATTGTTTAATCTTTTAAATAAGTCCCTCATACTTGTTAAACTATTATCCAAGGCATAACCCAACCAACACTCAACGTAAAGACGGGTGTTCAAAACCGGATAATCATTTTTTGGCAAGGATTTGAGGATGTCTTTGACAATCTTGGGAAATGAATTTATAATCATGATCAAATCAATATTTTGATATAGCTTGCTCAAATTTTAATATATTTTGGGCTATTTTTATCACAGATTTCTTAACATTCAACACTTCTGCTAATCGCCCAAGTTAGACTTTTCAAACATCCTCTTACAATGTTCAGCAACAATGGATAAAGAAAAATTACTTTTGGGTTAAAAAATGTGATAATTAAATAATACGTTGCAATTTTTAACAAAAATAAATCACTTTCATCCTGTTCATCCTTAAATCCTGGAAATCCTGATTCAGACAATTTTCTTAAACCATAAAAAAACACCCATCCAGTTATTTTCCTGAATGGGTATCAATCACAAAAAAATCTACAATTCAATTATCAAACATTCCCATAAACAGGAATAGCAGCACCACGTACATCCTTAGCAGCTTCCGAAGCTAAAAAACAAATTACCTCAGCAATAGACTCCGGTTTTACCCACTTATCGGCGTTTTCTGCACCCATCGCTTCCCGGTTGGTGGGGGTATCAATGACACTGGGAAGGACAGTATTTGCAGTGATGTTAGTTCCTTTTGTTTCATCGGCTATAGCCTTAGTTAATGCTATCACACCAGCTTTAGCCGCAGAATAGGCCGCTAATTGTCCCGCAGGTTCTACACTAGCACGAGAACCCACAGTTACAATGCGCCCATAGCCATGTTTTAACATACTTTCCAGGCTATATTTACAAGTCAAAAAAGTAGTATTGAGATTTAATTCAAATTCATGCTTCCAACTATCAAAGCTGTATTCATGAGTTTTTCCCATTGAAAAACCACCCACCAAATGAATTAAAACATCTACTCGCATCATGCTATTAATGACTTGTTTTACAGATGCTTCATCTTGTAAATTAGCCGGAATAAATTTAATTCTGGCAATATCCGCTGGTGATAAAATTCCTTTGAGTCTTTCCACATCTTTAAGACTACGATAAGGAATAGTAACATCAGCACCTTGGGCTAAAACTGCGGGTGTGACACCTAAACCTAGTCCACCAGTACCACCTGTAAGTAAAACTTGTTTTCCTTTCATGAAAGATGCACTTTTTTAACCTTCATGAATTAAGATAACGCAATTGCTGATTTATACCAATCCAAAATCTAAAATCCAAAATCCAAAATCTAAAATCCAAAATCTCAAATCTCAAATTCCATGACTATGGATATATTTTACTACCCGCACCCACGACACCAATTTTATGACGATAGGAAAGTTCAGCACCAAACCACCCGGTAATGCTGGTTAAAGTTCCCACAATTAATGATAGTAATAAACCCCAAGGTAGTAAATTTGATTCCGCATCACCCCAACGAATAATAAAATTCAAAGTTGTGAAAATCAGGATAGAAATATTCAGAATTAAATGCGCCCAACCTGCGGCACGTTTGCGGACTCTTTCTATTTGTAAAAAGTCACTCATGCCAATAACTGAAGCGATAATACCAGTAACTAAACCTAATCCAATTAACCACACTGAAGCCCTAGCCCAAAAATAATCTCGCGTTAACCAATAACCAAAATCACTACCTAAAGCTGCGGCTAAAAAAGCTATGGGAAAAATTATACTCAAAGGATGTAAAGGATGTCCAGCTATGGATACTGTGCTGGGTACACCACTATCTAAATATTCTCGATCATCGCTTTCAATAATTGGTGGTAAATTGGGAAATGGTGTAGAATTTGGTTCTGTGGTTGCCATCTTTTCATCTCCTATTATTCAGCAGTAGGAATTTTCTCAACATTTTCTCCCAAACCTGGATTTTCTGACATAATCACGTACTCACTTAATTTATTATAATTTATTATAATTTACTAATTAACTATCTTTGAGCAAATCTAGAAAATTGAGCATAAAAATTTATCTATCTAGGGATGGAATAAAAAATCTATAATTATATAACTTACAGTAGAAGCAGACATAATTAACAGATATTTGTGGTGTTTATTTCTGTTTCAATCACAATATTCAAAGGGTTTATAATAGCAATTGATTATGAAACTCTGGCTAAAACAAAGAGGGCAACCACAGGGGGTTTGCCCCTACATCTGACTCCTGACTCCTGGTATATATCCTGTTTTTCTATCCAGAGTTAAGAATGTAATCGTTCAAAAGAAAGATGGAAAATATCTAGTGATTATGCGAACCTGGGATTGGTAATAAATACGATTACTTGCGATTACTTTAGCTAGGAGAACTCAACATGGTAGCCACTTTAGATGATACCAAACGAAATGCGATTGCAGTAAAATTGGCAGATATGAAATTACTGCAACAGTTAATTATTGATAATGAAGAAAGATTTTTAAGAGAATGTAGTGATGGTGAAATTGCTAATAATCTCCGCAAAATGCTAGATGATGACCGCAGAAATCAAGGTATTCTTGATACTGTAGTAGTTCAATATGGCATTCAAAAAAATGCAGAATCTACAGTACAAGAAATGGTGGCAAAAGTTCGCAAATTAATGCAAGGTAATGAATTAAGTTTCTTTGAAAAAGTATTTCAACATGAGTTATTGAAGCATCAACAAGTAATGAATGGTTTGACAATTCATAAAGCTGCCCAGAAAGTTGGTGCTGATGTGATGGCAGCAATTGGACCTTTAAATACTATCAATTTTGAAAACCGCGCACATCAAGAACAACTGAAAGGAAGTTTAGAAATTTTAGGAGTGCGGGAACTAACAGGACAAGATGCAGATCAAGGAATTTGGGCAAGAGTTCAAGATGCGATCGCCGCTATTAGTGGTGCTGTGGGTAGTGCTGTCACCCAAACTTCTGACAAGCAAGATATGAATATCCAAGATGTTCTGCGTATGGATCACAATAAGGTAAATATCTTGTTTACAGAATTAATGCAAAGCAATGATCCACAAAAAATTCAAGAATATTTTGGACAAATTTATAAAGATTTGAGCGCCCATGCAGGTGCGGAAGAAGAAGTAGTTTATCCGCGAGTTCGTCCTTTTTATGGTGAAGCTAACACCCAAGAATTATATGATGAACAAGCTCGCTGGGGTCCTTGGTTTGAAGAATTAAGAGGTATTAGCCCTGCTACACCACAATTTAAAGACAGACTCAGACAAATTTGGGATCAAATTGGCGATCATATTCGTCAAGAAGAAAGCACAATGTTTGCCGCTATTCGTAATAACATGAGTAGCAGAGAAAGTGAAGATTTAGCTAGACAATTCAAAGCTGCTAAAACTAGAATTCAAGAAAGAATGGGTAGAGAAACTAGAACAGAAGCCGCTGTCTAGAGTTGCTTACTGCTTCATATTGTAAGGGTTTAGCAATGCTAAACCCCTACTCCTCAATTCTGTACTAATTCATCTCATTCCTAACATTCGATTCACTTGTGCAGACTGTAAAGGTTTGCGTTCTATATTCTGGAAAAACTCAACTTCCTTTAAAAAAGAATAGGCTGTTTTAAAATTACTTAAATTCAGTAAAACAATATCTTCATATACTGTATCTTCGGGAACTTTTATATCTACAAATAATTCTTGTAGGTTATTTTGCGCTATTGCCAGATTCAAAAATTTTAAAAATGATTGCCGTTTTTTAGAACGCACATTCAACAAGTACCAGTTATTACTAATAGGTTGAGACGATGAAGATTCTAAAGATTCTATTGGTGGCATAGTGATGAAGTTGATGTGAAAATTGAAAGCTCTGAGCTATCTTAGAACTTGAGTTAATGAATAGTAGCCAAAACCAGATTTTTTAACTTACTACTACTCCCTTCTTGCTAAAATCTCTAACAGATTACTCCTTTTCTTCCTTTGTGTACTTTGCGTACTTTGCGGTTAATTCATCAAAAAATTTGCGAACTACACCGGAACAAGAGTAATCAAAATAGTATAGCAGGAATTTTCTCTAACTTCACCTGTAGCAATAGATTTATTCATGAGATTTATTCATGAGATTTATTCATGACAAATATTCATAAACAACTACTCCCCAGATGGGGAGATATGCAGTAAATTAACATCTAAAAAATAATCGCTATCGCTGTAATTTATTTAGACTGCCAATATTTATAAGCTGCATAAGCTAATGTCACCACTCCAGTAATAATTGCAGATTCATCAACTTCAAATTGAGGATGATGTAAAGGATGATTGATGATTCTATCTTTATAGCCTACACCTAAACGAAACATCGAACCAGGGGCGTGATCCAAATAAACAGAAAAATCTTCCGCACCCAGGGAAGGTTCGGGTAAAACTTGCACGCGATCGCTACTCCAAGCTTCTTCTGCTGATGACTGCAATAATTGTGTCAAAGCATAATCATTTTGTACACTGGGTACACCTTGACGATAATTAACTTGATATTTTGCATCATAGGAATTACAAACATTAGCAACTATATTTTCGATCCAATTTGGTAACTGAGCGCGAGTTTCAGGATGGAGCGATCGCACCGTACCCAATAACTGTACTTTATCCGCAATCACATTCGCCGCTCTACCGCCATTAATCTTACCAATACTCAACACCACAGGACGCAAAGGATTTTGAGTACGGCTAATAGCTTGTTGCAATGCGGTAATTACTTGTGAAGCAATCCAAATCGCGTCCACAGCTTCATGAGGACGCGCCCCATGTCCAGATTCACCCAAAATCATAATTTCTAAATCGTCTGCTGCTGCTGTTAATGCCCCATAACGAATACCCACAGAACCAGCAGGAATAGAAGGAAAAACATGAACACCTAAAATAGCAGCAACATTATTCATTGCTCCATCTTCTACCATCCAATTTGCACCTTGGGCAATTTCTTCCGCTGGTTGAAATAAAAACCTGATTTTACCACCCAACTCATCAGCTATTTGGGACATTACCATTGCTGTACCTAAACCTACCGTAGTATGTACATCATGTCCACAAGCGTGCATTACTCCTTCTGTTCGTGAAGCATATTCCAAACCGCTACGCTCTTGGATAGGCAAAGCATCCATATCAGTGCGAATTGCCAACACCCTATCATCATGGTTAGTGCTGTGTAATTCGCCGATCACACCAGTTTTACCCACCCCTTCTACCACGTGCAACCCACTAGAAGACAAAACACCAGCCACAAACGCAGCAGTTTGATATTCTTGGCCGCTGAGTTCTGGGTGTGAGTGGATATGACGACGAATTTCTACTAAGCGAGGTGCAAGGTTATTTGCTATCTCTTTGATCCGGGTTAGCATTTAATTGAATGTAATTTACAATCTTTGTTCTTATCATAGATAAGTGTCAACTAGGAAAATGCTTCCATCTGACAAGATATTTAAGAAGCTGTGCAGAGTTAAGGGTTTGACGCTCCCCGCCTTAAAAGGACGACCCATAACTATTACTTATGCAGCTAGGGGAAGAGCAGAAAGTGATGAGGATGATAAAGTTTAATGTACTTACTTGATACTGATACACTTAGCAGGTGTAGATTCAGAACCAAAAAAGACCCTGTACAGTCTTGTTATATTCCCAAGACTGCCGTAAAAGATGCGGGAATTTATTACAGAGTTAAACCGGTGGCGATAATAGCAATGGGGGAAACAGGTAATTTAATCATGATCTGTTTTTTATAGAATATATATAGCATTTACCAAGTTAGTGAGGTACAGAGTTTTTTATCTTAGGGAATTGGGAATTGGGAATTGGGAATTGGGAATTGGGAATTGGTAACAGTAAATAAATTAGGGTGTACCTCACCTCATGAGACTGGGAAACGCTATATATTGTTGCTTGACTATTATTGTGTTCCTATTCAATCAATAACACGATAGCTAGATACTGTCCATCTAATTTTATAATTATAATAATTGGCAGTGCTTATACTTCTTTAACTTATTCAGATTGTAGGGTAATGGATAGAGGTTTTGCGGGACTAAATTTTATGCAGGTTTATGCAGGAATTAGTGCAAAAAGACAAATATTTTGTAGTGCGAATTAAGAATAATTGGAAACTAGAATTTGAATCGGGAACTGGATTAGTCAAAATCGGTTCAGCGAGTGATGCTCCCGCTTATAGGGTAGTTAATTTTTGTGATTTAGAAACTAAAACTGAATTTCGCTTAGTCACGAATTTACCGTCAGATGGAGAGGCAGCAGTTACAGATGATGAAATCAGGGATATTTACCGTTTACGTTGGGGAGTTGAATTATTATGGAAATTCTTAAAGATGCACCTAAAACTAGATAGATTAATTACCAAAAATGTTAATGGTATTGGCATACAAATTTATGCCAGTCTCATCGCTTATCTAATTTTACAACTTGTATCTGTTCCTCAAGAATGGGGTAATAAAATGTTAGATAAATTCCGCTATCTTCAAGCTTGTATGTGTCAACAAATTAGTTATGTTCATTGGATGGAAGATATCATGAGATGTTGACATTTTCACCCTTAATAGGACTACTATAACTGAATATGTAAACTTTTGTAACGACATTCAACATTTCTGGAAATAAGTAATATAATACTCTATCATTATTATTAGGCATCATAGCAAATGTAATGATTTTGCTTGCATTACCTTTATCTCTCAATAATTTCATAAAATCATTTCTAAATTCTGCTTGTTCTCCAAAAGTATCTAGTGTTTGAAAATGATCAAGGTTAAAGTAACCATCTGTTTCTAATACTTTTTTAAAAGTTTCTCTTGCTTTCCATTTTGGGTCATAAAAAAATCTTTTGATGAAATCAACCATAAATGTATAAATAATTTCTGATTTTTTTAGACTATTTATTTTTCTAAAACTTTCCATTGAGACATCAGACCAACCATAGGGATCAAGAATAAATAAAGAATGACCTTTCCTATTTTCAGATTGAAAAACACAATAGTCAACCTTATTTTCAAATTCATCATTAATAAATTCACATTCTATTATCAAATCTCCCAATTCTGTTTTATAAATATGCTGATTTTCATCGGATAAATGTTCTAATTCTGCTTGAGACATAGCAATATTTTTTAAACATTTTAAATGGTCTTTTTTCTTATCTATAAACATAAACTTAACATTTAAAGGATAAGTTCTTTTTGATTTAAAATAACCTTCTTGAACAGCTTTAATTAAGCGAATGGGCGAACCAAACCAAATATTATGTGAGTCCCTATCATTGTAAATACCCCCACCACAAAAACCGTCAATAATAGTAAAATTAGTCACTCCATATTGTCCACTACTATAAAGTGTATAAACTAGATCTGTTACATATTGCTCTGTAAGTAAATGTTTAGTTTTTGTATGCTGTTCTACAAAAGGAATTTCTTTGCCATCAGCAGACCACTTGGTATCAGAATTACTCACAATTGATCATCCTTTTTTATAGTTTGCTAATAATTATACAAATTTAACTAGCTGGTGTGTATAAAAGTAAAATTATTGATATTTTACTATTTATACTCTGTAGTTTTCCGCGCCTCTGCGTCTCTGCGTGAAAAAAACCTCTTACCCAAATCAAACCACCCACATCACAACCCCTAACGGTATCGTAATAAAAGCGATATTCAAGAAAAATAAACAAAATAAATGACCACCATAGACACCAACAAACACAAAAAAGCCAAAGCCCTCAAACCCGGAAGCGTGCGCCCCGCAAAAGAACTTTGTAGCGAATGCGGACTATGCGACACCTACTATATCCACTACGTCAAAGAAGCGTGCGCCTTCATCACCCAAAGAATAGACGAACTAGAAACCAGCACCCATAACCGCCCCCGCAACCTAGAAGACGAAAACGAACTCTATTTTGGCGTACATCAAGAAATGATAGCCGCCCGCAAAATACAACCCATCGAAGGCGCACAATGGACAGGAATAGTCAGCACCATCGCCATAGAAATGCTCAACCGGGGCTTAGTTGAAGGAGTCGTCTGTGTGCAAAACTCCAAAGAAGACCGCTTTCAACCCATGCCCATCATCGCCCGCACCCCCGAAGAAATACTAGCAGCCAAAGTAAATAAACCCACCCTATCCCCCAACCTCTCCGTATTAGAACAAATCGAAAAATCAGGAATGAAACGCCTATTAGTCATCGGAGTAGGATGTCAAATACAAGCATTACGCGCCGTTGAGAAAAAACTCGGACTAGAAAAACTCTATGTCCTGGGTACACCATGCGTAGATAACGTTACCCGCGCCGGACTGCAAAAATTCTTAGAAACCACCAGCAGATCCCCCGAAACCGTTGTTAGTTACGAATTTATGCAAGACTTCCGGGTACATTTTAAACACGAAGACGGATCAGAAGAAAAAGTACCCTTCTTTGGACTCAAAACCAACGTACTCAAAGACATCTTCGCCCCATCATGTATGAGTTGCTTTGATTACGTCAACTCCTTAGCAGATATAGTAGTAGGATACATGGGCGCACCCTTCAACTGGCAATGGATAGTAGTGAGAAACGATACCGGCAAAGAAATGCTAGAACTCGTCAAAGACCAACTCCACACCCAACCGGTGATGTCCAAAGGAGACAGAAAAGCCGCCGTACAACAAGGAATAGAAGCCTACGATAAAGCCGTCACCTTACCCATGTGGGTAGCCAAATTAATGGGAGTCGTCATAGACAAAATCGGACCACAAGGATTGGAATATGGGAAATTTTCAATGGATTCCCACTTTACAAGAAACTACTTATATGTTAAGCGGAATCATCCAGAAAAATTAGAAGATCATGTACCAGAGTTTGCCAAGCGGATCGTAGCGCAGTATAAATTACCGGAATAAAAGCTCACGCAGAGGCGCAAAGGCGCAAAGGTAAGAAGTCTTTGTGTCTTTGGTGTGATTTTACAAGTTATTGACAACACGGGAGATTCCGTCCTTGATCAGGGATGCACCGAAGTTGATCAGTAAGCCGAGACGTTTATCAGCTACAACAAGGTAAGTGAAGAGTTGTTTTTTGTGTACAGGATGTATATTTTCCACAGACTTTAGTTCAACAATCACCTTATTTTCCACAATCAAATCTGCTCGAAAACCATCACTCAGATGTACACCATCATAAACTAAAGGTATGACTTTTTCCGCCTCTACCCTTAATCCCCGCTTTTCCAACTCATATTTAAGAACCACTTGATATGCAGATTCCAACAACCCAGGACCAAACCTGGTATGAATCTTGTAAGCAGCATCAACAACTTCCTTAGCGATCTCATTCTCATTCATCTTCACTTCTTACCTTTGCGACTTTGCGCCTTTGCGTGAGAATTATTTCATACAAAAGTATTAAACTCTTTTCTTCCTTTGCGACTTTGCGCCTTTGCGTGAGCTTTTTTAAACTTCTCCCACAGCTTCAATAGCTGCCTGTAACGCAATAGATACATGAGTCCAATGTGTACCACCTTGGCAATAAACAATATAAGGCTCTCTCAAAGGTCCATCGGCTGATAATTCCAAGGTGCTACCTTCTATAAACGTACCCCCAGCCATCACAACTTGGCTTTCATAACCTGGCATCGCATCAGGTACGGGATCTAAATAAGAACCAATAGGCGAATTTTGTTGAATAGCTTTACAAAAAGCAATCAGTTTTTTGGCTGAACCGAGTTTGATGGCTTGGATCACATCCCCTCTTGGTGCTAGGGGTGCGGGGTTTACAGGATAACCCAACTTATCAAATACGTACCCTGTTAGGTACGTTCCTTTCATTGCTTCCCCAACTATCTGGGGTGCTAAAAATAATCCTTGGTATAACAAGCGGTTTTGATCAAAGGTTGCTCCCCCTGCACTACCTATTCCTGGGGCGGTGAGTCTACAGGCTGCTGCTTCTACTAGGTGAGCTTTTCCAGCTATGTATCCCCCTGCTGTAACCAGTGTACCACCTGGATTTTTGATTAATGACCCGGCTATGAGGTCTGCACCTACGTGGGTTGGTTCTTTGGTGTCTATAAATTCTCCGTAGCAGTTGTCTACAAAGCAAACTGTGTTGGGGTTTTGTTGTTTGACTATGTGAACTATTTTTTCTATTTCAGCTATGGAAAGACTTGGCCGCCATGAGTATCCACAGGATCTTTGAATCAGGACTAAACGAGTATTTTCTTTAACTGCTGTGCTTAATTCTTGCCAATCTATTTTTCCTTTGGGCGTTAGTTCTAATTGGCGATATTTTATGCCAAAATCAATAAGGGAACCTTGGTTTTGCCCTCGCAAGCCAATTACCTCTTCCAAAGTATCGTAGGGAGAACCCACTACTGCTAACATTTCATCCCCAGGACGAAGCACACCATACAGCGCACAGGCGATCGCATGAGTTCCCGAAACAATCTGCACTCGCACCACCGCAGCTTCTGCTCCCATCACTTGGGCAAAAACCTGATCTAAGGTATCTCTTCCTAAATCATCATGTCCATAACCGCTGACACCTGCAAAATGGTGCGCCCCTACACAATGATCTCTAAAGGCATTCAGAACTCTTTGTAAATTATGCTTGACCTGAGCGTCAATACCATAAAAAATTTCTAATAGTGCCTGTTCTGCTTCCCGAAGCTGCTCTAAGCTGTTCATTGTTTCCTCATTAAAAAAAATAATCTAAATATGCGGATTCCTAAATCACGCAGATTAGGCTAGACAATTCCTATAAAGGTTACTGCATGACAATTGCTACTTCCACTAAACTTAAAATTAACTGGGTTAATACCCTGTTCTTCATTGGCCTGCACATCGGCGCTTTATTTGCTTTAATTCCCAGTAACTTTAGCTGGAGAGCAGTTGGTGTTGCATTATTCCTCTACTGGGTTAGCGGTGGTTTAGGTGTGACTCTGGGTTTTCACCGTCTTGTTACCCATCGCAGTTTTCAAACTCCTAAATGGTTGGAGTATTTTTTGGTCTTCTGTGGAACTCTCACCTGTGAAGGTGGACCAATTGAATGGGTGGGTATACACCGAATCCATCATTTGCATTCCGATACCGCTAATGATCCCCATGACTCAAATAAGGGTTTCTGGTGGAGTCATCTTGGTTGGATGATTTATCACTCACCCGCTCATGCTGAAGTTCCTCGCTTCACAAAAGACATTAGTGATGACCCAGTTTATCAGTTTTTACAGAAATATTTCATTTTCTTACAAATTGCCCTGGGATTGGTACTGTTTTTCTTAGGTGGTTGGTCTTTTGTGGTTTGGGGTATTTTTGTCCGCATTGTTTGGGTTTATCACTGCACTTGGCTGGTAAATAGTGCGACTCACAAATTCGGTTATCGCACATATCCAGATTCCGGTGACAATTCTACCAATTGCTGGTGGGTAGCTTTACTGGTATTTGGTGAAGGTTGGCACAATAATCACCATGCTTTTCAATATTCAGCCCGTCACGGTTTGGAATGGTGGGAAATTGATATGACTTGGATGACTATTCAATTACTCCAACTGCTTGGTTTAGCAACAAATATTAAACTGGCAGATAAAAGAGCATAACGCATAATTGATGTTTAAAGTCAATAGTTTTATAGTCGTTTTTTGGGTATGAAACTATTGGCTTTTTGCGTGTAATTACGGAGATTCAAAATAGAAATTATGAATTTTTGAATTTTAATTTTGAATTTTGAATTTTCATCTATCCTAAATTACTCTTAGGTTGCTATAATCTCAGAAATTCAATGTTACAAAACTTAGCTGTAAACTCATTTTGATTATGACTTTGCAGCCCAGTTTGCTGTTTTTCAGGTATTCATGACTACATCACTAATCAAAGACCAGGAAACTTTCGTCGCCACAAACCTTAGTAAAGACGAAATCAAACTAAAACATATTATCAAAAGTCTACCCAAGGAATGTTTTCAGAAAAATAGCCGCAAAGCGTGGACTACTGTAATTATCAGTTTATCTATGGCAGCGTTAGGCTATTATTTTTTGGCTATTTCTCCCTGGTTTCTTTTACCCATAGCATGGATTTTTACAGGAACGGCTTTAACAGGATTTTTTGTCATAGGTCATGACTGCGGACATCGTTCTTTTGCAAACCGTCGTTGGGTAAATGACCTGGTTGGGCATTTTTTCATGATGTTTTTAATTTACCCTTTTCACAGTTGGAGAATTAAACATAATCATCACCATAAACATACAAATAAATTAGATGAGGATAACGCATGGCATCCCATCAGACCAGAGGTTTTTGAAGGTTGGGATAAAACCAGACAGTCTGCTTTTCAATTATTCATGCGGAAGCGTCTGTGGTGGGTAGGTTCTATCGGACATTGGGCAGTTGTGCATTTTGATGCTCGGAAGTTCCAACCCAAAGATCGGGCTAATGTGAAATTATCTGTAGGTGTGGTAGTAGCTTTTGCAGCTATTGTTTTTCCCACTTTGATTATTACAACTGGTGTTTGGGGCTTTATTAAATTCTGGTTTATTCCTTGGATGGTTTACCATTTCTGGATGAGTACCTTCACCATTGTTCACCATACAACCGCAGATGTTCCTTTTGAAACCGCTAACAAATGGAACGAAGCGATGGCGCAGTTATTTGGAACTATTCACTGTGATTATCCTCGTTGGGTAGAAATCCTTTGTCACGATATTAACGTTCACGTTCCCCATCATATTTCTACTGCTATTCCCTCCTACAATTTGCGGTTAGCTTACGATAGCATTAAGAAAAATTGGGGTGAATATCTCCATGAAGAATGTAATTTCTCTTGGGATTTAATGAAACAAATTACTAACGAATGTCAACTTTATAAAACTGACATTGGTTATACAACTTTTGATGAATATTACGCCCAGAAAGCTAAATCTCTAGCTTAAATTCAATAATTAACCTCATGATTTAATCAAGCAAAATTTATTAAATCATTTTTCTCAACTTTGCCTGTTTTGGTGGGCATTGCCCACCCTACCTTAATTACTTTTCGTTTTAGAGATTCACAAATCCAGTGCAATTAGAATCAGTTCAATTCAACCAAAATCCTGCTGTTAAATCTTCTCAGGATGAAGATAAACTGCCTTTCACTCTTGCAGATTTAAAAGCTGCTATTCCTGCTGAATGTTTTGAGCCGAGTGTCGCTAAATCACTCTATTATTTTTTCCGTGATGTTGCTATTGTTGCTGGTTTATATGCACTGGCAAATTATCTAGATTCTTGGTATTTCTGGCCAGTTTTCTGGGTGATGCAAGGAACTATGTTTTGGGCTTTGTTTGTAGTAGGTCATGACTGTGGACACCAATCTTTTTCTAAGCACAAATGGCTAAATGATTTGGTTGGTCATCTATCCCATACACCTATTCTTGTACCTTATCACGGTTGGAGAATTAGCCACAGAACCCATCACAAAAATACTGGCAGTGTGGAAAATGATGAAAGCTGGTATCCTTTGAGTGAATCTCAATATAAGCAATTACCTTTTCTACAAAAGCTAATTCGCTATTATCTGTTTTTACCTCTAGCTTATCCCATCTATTTGTTTCAACGTACTCCTGGTAAAAGTGGTTCACATTTTGATCCCAGAAGTTCCTTGTTTAAACCTTCAGAAAAGTGGGATATTATCACTAGCACTACCCTTTGGATTGGGATGGTAGGTTTGTTAGGTTTCCTTACCTATCAATGGGGTTGGATGTGGTTAATTAAATACTACGCTGGTCCTTACGTTGTGTTTGTAATTTGGTTGGATTTGGTGACATATTTACACCATACTGAACAAGATTTACCTTGGTATCGTGGTGATAATTGGACTTTTTTAAAGGGTGCAATTTCTACCATTGATAGAGATTATGGCATTTTTAACCATATCCATCATGATATCGGTACTCATGTTGCCCATCATATCTTTTTGAATATGCCTCATTATAATTTGTTGAAAGCTACTGAGGCTATTAAACCTGTGATGGGTGAATATTACTATAAGTCTGATGTTCCTATTTGGAAGGCTTTGTTACATTCTGCTAAGGTTTGTCGTTTTATTCCTGATGAGGGTGGTAAGGTTTATCACACTTATTATCAAGAGAATGCGAAGTAATTTTTAGGTTTTTGATGTTTATTAAGTCCGCCGAGTGCGGGCTTTTTTGTCTGAATCAGGATTTATAGGATTTAAGGATTTTCAGGATTTTGGTTATTGTTTTAATTTTCGATATTTGTTATAGATAGTATTTGATATTTGTGATAATGAAAAGAATAAAAGGATATAAAGTTGGACAATGAACAACATCTAGTTTTCTTATTATTAAATATTAAATAGATAACTGTATCACTTTAAAAGTTTCAATGTACAAGACTTACCTGAACTTTAAGCAATAGCAAAAAACGAATCCTGTAAATCCTTAAATCCTGGATATCCTGATTCTGACAAGATTTAATTAGGGGTTGCTGAGAAAGTCTTTCCGTGAGGGCATAGGAGTCAGGAGTCAGGAGTCAGGAGGAGATTTGAAAATTTCTTTGCCATCTCTTGAAATACCAAAAAATGCACACTTTTTCCGGTATACCCTTCAAAACCCTTGCACTAATTTCTGTGTTTATCAGCCTCTAACCTTTGATATATCAAGGTTTTAGGTTTATTCAGCAAACCCTAATTACTACTATTCTGGTAAAAACTCATTATCTAATATTTGTAAAATTGTATAATTACAACTTTGTGGAAAGCTTTCAAAAGGTAAATTAGTTTCCTTAACAGCTAAGTTAATTCCATCTTCATAACTTAATTGCAAAGCTTCTTCTAAATAAGATTTTAAACTGGGACTATCTGTTAATATTCTTTTGAATTGAGTGCGCTGTTCTCGAATGGTGGCTAACCAACTATTACTGCGTTTTTCTGGTTGGTATTGCCATTTTAGTAAATGTCCTAATAACAAGGCTAAACGGTTAACTAATTCTCTTCTTTCTTGTCTTCCCAAGGCTTCTATTTCCTCAATTAAGTTTAACTTATCGAGTATTTCCCATTTTTCTTCTCTTAGTAGTTGAACTTGTTCTTTTGTCCATCCATAAAAATCCGAGTCGTAAAGTGTATTCATGGATTTTATCTATAATACTACTGTTGATGATAAAAAATTAACCGCAAATTCATCTGTTAAAACCTTCCATTCCCCTGAATAATATGCTTCACTGTTGTCAATGTTTCCAAACTAATAAACCCTCTACGGTGTCCTTTTTGATTGGACATTCCCAAAAATACGGAATCTCCCCGTGAAGGGTTACGAGAAAACCGAGGGGAAGCATTGATATAAGTAGAGGCGCTATTGACTCCTAATGCAAATTGGCGACTTTCTTGGTAAGAGTCTGTAACTATTGCATCCGCATGACCGCTACTATATTGATTAATCCAAGCGATCGCACTTTCTAAGCTATCTACTAATTTAAACGCTACGGTTTTATTTAAATACGGTGTTCCCCATTCTCCGTCTTTTGCTAATTGTAATTGGGGAAAGGCTTCTACTAATTCTGCATCTGCTTTGAGTTCAAAGCCTTTTTCTTTTAAGCTATTCCACAGCACAGGCAAGGAAGATGGTAACGCTTGACGATGAATTAAAACTTTTTCAATGGCATTGACTGGATCTGGTTCACTTTCATGGCTATCTAAAATCATCCAGCGTACCATCTCTAAACTACCATTGAGGGACCAGTACAGGTAACAATTGCCCATTGCTGACTTTAACACAGGACAGGTGGCTTGTCTGACTACTTGCTGAATTAAGCTAGAACGTCCGTAGGGTATGACTAAACTTAAATACTGGTCTTGAGTGACTAAATCCCGTAAAGAAGTACCATGTTCAGTGGTGACTAATTCTATACAACCTGGGGGTAAACCAACTTCACTAATGGCTGTTTGCAGAACTTCGGCGATCGCCGCATTAGAATGACTAGCTTCTGTACTGCCTTTGAGAATCACAGTATTACCAGTTTTCAAACAAAAACCAGCAGCGATCGCCCCTAGTTCTGGAAAAGCCTCATAAATAAACCCAATTACTCCCAAAGGCATCAACTGGGTATAACTTTGAGAATCTTCCTGTTGATAATCAGCATTTCTCACCCGTCGCAAGGGATCGGATAATTCCCCCAAACGTTGGAGAATCTCAACAGTATTCTCTAACCGAGAGGGAGTTAATTTCAGCCAATCCAAAATTAATTCTGGTACTGCCATTTCCCGACTAGCTTCTAGATCCAGGGTATTGGCTTCGAGAATATCGTCAAAGGAGCGTTTTAGCGCCCGTGCCATTGCCAACACAGCGCGACTTCGGTCTGCCCCTTTGGTAGTTCCTAACTTCAGGGAAGCTTGATAAGCGCGTTTGGCGCTGTTCATTGGTTCGGGATAATCATCAAAAGCTTCAACAGTCATCCGATTTTGGATTTTGGATTTTGGATTTTAGATTTTGGATTAGTTCCTCGGATAAATCCGGGGCGCTGATGCAGTTAACGTCTGTAAGTAAGCCAGACCATAATTGCTGGCAGAATAGCTAATAGCACCGCCACTATTGCCCAAGCAATAATACTCGAACCATTTGCCAAGCGTAATGCTAACGGTAGCCATATAATGACTAACACGAAAATAATGCCCAACGCTATCGGCAGATAACTTTCTGCCAATTTTGGTTGAATCAGATTCCAGCTTTTCCCTGTCCAGCGCCAAGCCCGCTTATAGGGATAAGTGGTAGAAAGTTGCTCCAGTACATATCCATTATCTTCAACGACAAATATTTGCTGACAGCGATCGCAGCCAAATGCTTCTGTCAGGGTAATGGGAATTAACCGCCCCCGACGACGACAAGGACAAGTATAATCCGTATTTAAGTCTATTTTTTCCGGTTTTTGAGATGGCACAAGCAGTCTAAATAACTTGAGCGAGTTTTTGTTAACGGTTTTGGGTGGGAATGCCAAAAATTACTTTTTGGTCAACATCCCCACACTTAGCATTATTTCTAGTATATTTCTGCAAGCATTGTAGCCGCTATTTTCAATTAGACAAAATAGGAAGCAGGAGTCAGTAGGGGCAAACCCCCCGTGGTTGCCCCAGAAGGCAGGAGTTTATGCAATTAAAAATCTTAGGTCTGAAAATCTAATCATGATTTCCCAGACCTAATGATTTTGTTGGTTGATTATTTGATATTATTTTTTTCAGAGCGGGTAACGCGATTCGAACGCGCGACATCAACCTTGGCAAGGTTGCGCTCTACCACTGAGCTATACCCGCGACCTCAACATAATCTTAGTATTTCAGATTTATCTAGGTTTGTCAACCCCTATTGGAAAATTTTTTTTCTCAGAAGTCAGGAGTCGTAGGGGCGAAGCATTCGGACAAAAATATTGGGGAAAAATCGAGAATTGATCACCCGAATGCTTCGCCCGTACAGGAGGCAGGAGTCAAGAGTCAGGAGGTAAATATTTCTCCCCATCTCCCCAAACTCTCTTTTAAACTACTTCTGACTGTACCAATTTTTGGACTGATGCTGGTAAAGACTGAGCGTTACTGGCATAAGGTTCTGCTAGGTTGGAACGTAGTTGACGCATCAAACTGGCCATTTCTATGGCATTCATGGCATAATCCCAGCCATGATTACTTTTAATCCCTGCTCTTTCCAATGCTTGCTGCATGGTATCTGTTGTCAAAATGCCAAAAATCACGGGTACACCAGTTTGAAAGCTGGCTGCTGCAATACCCTTGGCTACTTCAGCAGATACATAATCAAAATGGGGTGTTTGTCCTTTAATTACCGCACCCAAGCAAATTATGGCATCATAACGTTGAGAGAGTGCCAACTGACGAGCGACGGTAGGAACTTCAAAACTGCCTGGAACCCATACATAGTCTACTTGATTGCCTTGGGGGTCAGGATCTATACCGTGACGTTTTAGGCAATCTTGACATCCTTCTAAAAGCTTAACGGTAACGAGGTCATTGAATCGACCGATCACCATTGCAAACTTTAAAGGTTCTGTTTGAGTAAAGTTGCCCTCAAAAACTGCCATGACTGCCTCTTATAACTATACTTCTTAGCCAATACATTTTTCTGGATGGAAATAAAGGAGCAGGAAAGCAATATCAGCACGGAAAAAGAACAAAGAAATTTTTGCTTCCCTTTCCTGTGAGTTCAGCTTTTCTGCTCCTCTGGTTTTTATGTTATGTGTGAACGCTTGCGTGCAGCCGTTGTCTACACCACAAAAAAGTTTAATAAACCAACTAAAAGCACTAAAGCAATCCAAACACCAGAACCAACCCACAGCAGTTTTTTAGATTCCACCCAGTTTTGAGGGGTTGCGTAAGCAACAGGAACACCAATAACCAGGACGAAGGACATCAGAACGAGAGATACTAAAGCAAATTGGAATACTATGGTCATTTTTACTTTTCCCAACACAGCGAAATCGTAACTTTCACCAAGACTGTCACGATATGATAGACAGACTAGGCTGATCAGTGAACCATTTAATTTAGGTCTTCTGAACAATTAATATTTTAAAGCTGCTTTGTAACAGTTGATCAGTTATTAGGAAAGAGGTAATGGGTAATGGGTAATGGGTTATTAACCTCCCCCTGCTCTCTTTTCTGTCCCCAGTCCCCAGTCACCAGTCCCCAATCACCTATCATGGATATAATTCTTTGTCACACAACTGCTGATTTTGACGCTTTAGGGGCGGCTGTGGGGTTAACTTGCCTCAAGCCAGGAAGTAAGATTGTCTTAACTGGGGGATCTCATCCACCAGTACGAGATTTTTTGGCTTTGTATCGGGATGAATATTCACTGATTGAAAGACGTTCTGTCAATCCTGAAAAAATACGTTCTTTGATGGTTGTAGATACTCAACAGCGCGATCGCTTAGGAAAAGCTGCTGCATGGTTAGATTTACCGCATATTCAAGAAATTATAGTTTATGACCATCATTTAACACAAGATAGCAATATTCCCACCACAAAATTATATATTGATAAAGTCGGTGCAACGACCACTTTAATGGTGGAAGAATTACAAAAACGGCATATTTCTATTAATCCTGCTCAAGCAACTGTGATGGCTTTGGGTATTCATGTTGATACAGGTTCTTTAACTTATGATCAGTCTACGCCCAGAGATGCTTTGGCTTTAGCTTGGTTGATGCAGCAAGGGGCAAGTTTATCTGTAATTGCAACTTACCGAGATCCAGGTTTATCTCCCCAACTACAAAAATTATTAACTCAATCTTTGGAAAATTTAGAATATATTTGTTTCCGGGGATATACCATTGGAGGAGTTACTCTCAAAACTGATAATTTTGTACCTGGTTTATCAGCTTTAGCATCAGAACTGGTAGAATTAACAGAAATAGATGCTTTACTGTTAGCCCATGAATATCTTTTAGAAGATGGAGAAGTTAGATTAACAGTAATTGGTAGAAGCCAAATTACCCATACCAATCTTAATCTTTTATTTCAACCTTTCGATGGTGGTGGACATTCTCAAGCTGCATCTTTCAATATTAGAACCACTGATTCACAATCAATTTTACAACAACTATTAGCAGGGTTAAAATCACAAATTCCCCATCCTCCCACAGCCAGAGATTTAATGTCTTCTCCTGTGCGAACTATTCGCCCAGAAACCACTATTGCTGAAGCTCAAAGAATTTTACTGCGTTACGGACATTCTGGTTTATCTGTTGTCAATCATCAAGATAAATTAGTGGGTATTATCTCTCGACGTGATTTAGATATTGCTTTACATCACGGATTTAATCATGCACCAGTTAAAGGTTACATGACCACTAATTTAAAGACCATTACGCCAGACGCTACCCTACCACAAATTGAGTATTTAATGGTTACTTATGACATTGGACGTTTACCAGTTTTAGAAAATGAAAATCTCGTTGGTATTGTCACTCGTACTGATGTTTTAAGGGAACTGCATCAAGCTGATGCAACTGATGAAGAAATAGATCAAAAAAGCGAAAATAATATTACATTACCACAATTACAAGCTAAATTAAAGCCGCAACTTTGGCAATTATTAAATATAGCATCTCAAGCAGCTGAAAAACGTGGTTGGCATCTTTATTTAGTAGGTGGTGCAGTACGTGATTTACTATTAGCAGAAGCCCAAACTGGCACATTAATGATTAATGATATTGATTTAGTTGTTGATGGTTTTCATCAAGCAGCAGATGTGGGTGCAGGTGTAGAATTAGCAAAAGCATTGCAATCAATTTATCAAGATGCTCGTTTAGAAATTCATGGTGCATTTCAAACTGCTGCTTTATTATGGCATAAACACCGAGAATTAAATTCATTATGGGTAGATATTGCCACTTCAAGAACAGAATTTTATCCTTATCCCGCAGCTAACCCAGAAGTTGAAGCTAGTTCTATTCGTCAAGATTTATATAGAAGAGATTTTACAATTAATGCAATGGCATTAAGGTTAACATCTCCCCGTAGCGGTGAATTATTAGATTTTTTTGGTGGTTTATTAGATTTACAAGCTAAGGAAATCAGAGTTTTACACCCTAACAGTTTTATTGAAGATCCTACTCGTATTTATCGCGGAGTTCGCTTTGCAGTGCGGTTTGGATTTGCCATTGAACAGCGAACCAAAGAGTATATTAACTATGCCATAAATAGCGGAGTTTATGACAGAACAACTCAAGAAAATGTCAAAACTCCTGCCTTACAAACTCGGTTAAAAACTGAATTAAAGCATATTCTTGAAGCTCCCTATTGGCAATCTGCTTTACAATTATTAGATGATTTGGGTGCTTTACAATGTATCCATCCTACCCTAAAATTAGATATTGATATTTTACAAGAATTACGTTTATTGGAAAAATTAATTATCATATATTTGCGAAGCTGTGAAAAACAACAAATATTACATCCTTTTTTACATCCTTGGCAAATGCGTTTAGAGTTATTAATTGCCCATTTAGAACCGCAATATACAACAAAGGTAGCTAAAAATCTACAATTAGCTGATGATAGTATTAATAGATTAAAGAAATTAGCAGAAATGCAAACAGAGGTAATTTCATTATTACCAAGTTGTGAATTACCGAGTCAAATTGTCCACTTATTGAAAAAATATGATGCACCAACTTTGATGTTAGTTGCTTTAAAAAGTCCGCGCAAAGTTAGACGGAAAATCTGGTATTATTTAACTAATTTGGCAAATGTTCAACCTTTGTTAAATGGCAATGATTTAAAACAATTGGGGTATAAACCCAGTCCGATTTTTAAGAAAATTTTGGATGATTTATTGACTGCTACTCTTGATGGTACCATTAAGGATGAATCTGAATCGCGGGAATTTTTAGCTAAACATTATCCTCGTTAATTTTAATATTGCCAGAATCAGGATGTCCAAGATTTGAGGATTTTCAGGATGTTGATTTAATGTTGATTTAAAAATTAGTAATTTGAATTAGTAATTTGAATTAGTAATTTATATGTGAAAAAGTGCTGTTACCTAATTCTGAAAAATTCCACCTTAAACACCAACAAAAAATTAATCAATTACCATCCTGTACATCCTTTAATCCTGGTTATCCTGATTCTGACAAATTCTATTTTTTAAAACGAACCACAGAGTCACATGGAACACAGAGAAAAACAACATCATGTAAATCCTCTAATCCTGGACATCCTGATTCTGACAAATCCTGATTCTGACAATTTAAATTTAATTATTCTACTTAATTTAAATTGAACTAATAAATATTTAATATTAAATTAAATATATTGCAATAAATATTTACGTATGTATTCATAATTATTTAGATATTAAAATTATTTAATAATTCCAGTATTTGAGGGATTACCAGCTAAAATTATACAAATTCATTAGCGTCCCAATACTGATAAACTTCTGAATGATAGTCAACACCTGATGCTGAATGCAAGTTATAATTTTCTTGCGGAGCAACTTTACAAAAATTTATGAGTAATCCCCTTGTGCAAGCCTTTTTTGTAGGCAGAGCAGCAGCAGAAGTAATTAATGAGCGTGTAGAAGTCGCCTTGACCGATGCTTTGAGCGAACTGGGTAAATTTGATGCTGAAGCCAGAGAACAGTTACGCCAGTTTACAGAGGAAGTCATAGCACGAGCTAATCGGGCTGCCGAAGCCTCAGAAACTGCAACAACCACAGGTAGCGGTGCATCTGGTGTAGGTTCTACAGACTTACAAGCAGAAATTGACGAATTGCGGGCAGAAATCGCCTTATTACGCACTGAATTACAAAAATATCGCAGTGCGTCAAAATAGATAAAGGGAACAGGGAATAGGGAACAGGGAAAAATAACATTTATTACCCATTACCTATTACCCATTACCTATTACCCATTACGAAGAGTGTCTGTTATTAGTGGAGATTCCGTGAATACCCAACGGTACGAAAAAAATATGGAACAAGGTTATTCAGGTAAGGCTTACCGTTGGAATCGGGAAAAATACTCTAGCAAACGCCGTTTTGTGGATATTTGGTCTTTTGTTCTGACTTTAATGTTCAAAATTTGGCGGTATAATAAAGCTTGGAGTTATCCTGGGGGTGTAACGGAAGCTAAACAAGCTGCTAGACGTAAAGCCCAAGCTATCTGGATTAGAGAGACCTTTTTAAATTTGGGACCGACTTTTATTAAAGTTGGTCAGCTGTTCTCTACCCGTGCTGATATCTTTCCTAGTGAATACGTGGAAGAGTTATCTAAGTTACAGGATAGAGTACCAGCCTTTAACTATGAACAAGTAGAGGCAATTATTGAGCAGGAGTTAGGTAAAAAAATTCCTGAACTATTCCACAGTTTTGAACCAGTTCCCCTGGCGGCTGCTAGTTTGGGACAAGTTCACAAAGCTGTGTTACATTCTGGAGAATCGGTAGTTGTCAAGGTGCAACGTCCGGGACTCAAAAAGCTGTTTGAAATAGATTTACAAATTCTCAAAGGTATTGCCCGCTACTTCCAGAACCACCCTAAATGGGGACGGGGACGAGATTGGATGGGTATTTATGAAGAATGTTGTCGCATTCTCTGGGAGGAAATTGATTACCTAAATGAAGGGCGCAATGCTGATACTTTTCGCCGCAATTTCCGCGCTTATAACTGGGTGAAAGTACCCAGGGTTTATTGGCGTTATGCTACTTCTAGGGTCATTACTTTGGAATATGTTCCCGGAATTAAAGTGAGTCAATATGACGCTTTAGAAGCTGCGGGTGTGGATCGGAAAGCGATCGCTCGTTATGGCGCTCAAGCATATTTACACCAATTACTAAATAACGGTTTCTTCCACGCTGATCCCCACCCTGGTAATTTGGCTGTTAGTGCCGATGGTGCTTTGATTTTCTACGACTTCGGGATGATGGGAACAATTAAATCCAATGTCCGCGAAGGATTGATGGAAACTTTGTTTGGCATCGCTCAAAAAGATGGCGATCGCGTGGTACAGTCTCTGATTGATTTGGGTGCGATCGCACCAATAGACGACATGGGTCCGGTGCTGCGTTCTGTCCAGTATATGCTGGATAACTTCATGGATAAACCTTTTGAATCTCAATCAGTGGCCGCCATCAGCGAAGACCTGTATGAAATAGCTTACAATCAACCATTCCGATTTCCAGCAACTTTTACCTTTGTCATGCGGGCTTTTTCTACCCTGGAAGGGGTGGGAAAGGGTTTAGACCCAGAATTTAATTTTATGGAAGTTGCCCAGCCTTATGCAATGGAACTTATGACTAATAGTAGTGGTTCAGAGGGGAATAGTTTCTTGAATGAATTAAGTCGTCAAGCAGTACAAGTCAGTAGCACTGCTTTAGGTCTACCACGTCGATTAGAAGATACACTGGATAAACTAGAACGGGGTGATATTCGTCTGCGGGTTCGTTCCCTAGAAACAGAACGTCTGTTAAGGCGACAAACTAGTATTCAAATGGGAATGAGTTATGCTTTGATCATCAGTGGATTTACAATTTCTGCTACGATTCTTTTGGTGAATCATTATGTATGGTTAGCAGCAGTAGCAGGTTTAATTGCTGCCGGAGTTTCACTTGTACTTCTCCGCCTAATTTTACGCCTTGACCGTTATGATCAGAAGTATTAATTATTGCTGCACAAATTTATGAAACTTAACTTCGCGGGTTTGACCGATCCGGGACTTATTCGTTCTAATAATCAAGATGCTTACTATATAGACCCGGAAGGACGGTTTTTTATAGTTGCTGACGGTATGGGCGGTCATGCAGGAGGAGAACAGGCCAGTCACATTGCTACCCAAGAAATTCGGGGATATTTAGAAAAAAATTGGCAATCTTCTGAATCTACGCCAGAATTATTAGAAAACGCTTTATTGTTCGCTAATGAAGCAATTTTGCAGGATCAGCAAAATCATCCTGAACGTGCTGATATGGGGACTACTGCTGTTGTAGTGGTTTTTCGTGATTCAGATCCACCTTGGTGCGCTCATATCGGCGATTCAAGATTATATCGTTATCGGAAATCCCAATTAGAGCAAATCACAGAGGATCATACTTGGATCGCTAGAGCTATCAAACTTGGTGATATCTCCGCTGATGAAGCCCGATTACATCCCTATCGTCATGTGTTATCACGCTGTTTAGGTCGTGAAGATTTGCATCAGGTTGATATACAAACATTAGATATCAAGGTTGGCGATCGCTTACTTTTATGTAGTGATGGACTCACGGAAGAACTCGTCGCTCCCCAAATTAAAACTTGCCTTGACAATTTTCCCGTACTTGATAAAGCTGCTTTTTCTTTGGTGGAAGCAGCAAAAGAGGAAGGTGGACACGACAACATTACTGTTGTCCTTGTAGATGTTGAGTAAAATTCATAATAGGGAATAGGGAATAGGGAATAGGGAATTAGGGGTTGCTGATAGCGTAGCGTGGCGTTAGCCATATAAATATGAAAACTTTACGAAAATGTCACCTGTCACCTGTCACTGGTCTTTCACAGATAACTTTTTCAGCAAACCCTAATTATCTATTCTTCCCATATCCCTATCTTCCAATGCCCAAAAACCAACAAAGTAAATATACTCAGCATTTTGTTCAATTTGAGCATTTTTTATGTTAGCAAATTGCTAAAAATATCTTTAAGCCTTTCAATTCACCTGATGAGGCTAAATTTACATTAGACTTCTCCGAAAAAGACGTAGAGACAATTCATGAATTGTCCCTACCAAGGGTTTCAGGTTATGCTTATGTAATTTTCGGAGATATCTATTATTTAGAAAATTGAAATTTTGAAATTATCGCCCTTGTTAGTCCCAACTGCAAGGATCAACAATCAAGCTCAAATAAATCTACTGTAAAAATCCTTGATTGATCCATAAGTCTATTTACATAAAACCTGCTTTCAGGAATCATGGGCTTAAAACATTAGATTTAAACGCAAGATTTAGAAACAGAAAAATTAACCGCAAGGTACTGGGCAATTTGTCAAACAATTGTTATCTTTCTTAATACAGAGGAAAAACAAATGCTGAAAACAAATATCAGCCCAAGTCTCAAACCCTTGGCTTTTCTGTCACCAATATCACTGTTAAGCGTTGTTTTTTGAGGTTTTAACTATGAATCAACCAATAGAGCTTTCCTTGGAACAGCAATTTAGCATTTGTTCATTTGCTACACAGGTCAAGAACATGAGCCATGAACAAGCACAAGAGTTTTTGGTTAAACTCTATGAACAAATGGTTGTAAGGGAAGCAACTTATAAAGAGCTTCTCAAGCATCAGTGGGGATTAGATTCAGGTTCCACTATGGCATAGAGTAGGTTTGCTTTTGTCGCAGTGGGCGACCTCCTTCTCTTGCTTGGTTCCACCAGCGGAAAAAAGCTGGGGATGTTGGGGCGTCAACTTCGATTACCAGTCACCTAACTCTTGATCTCATAGGATCTGACACAGGTAAATTCAGTAATCATATTTCAGTCTAATAATGCCCAGACCAATTTTGTAGAAGATGCTATTGTATATAGCTGAAACTAATTTAGTGGAATACAAAAATTACCCAAAAAGCTCATATCTCAAAGAATAGAGCCGTTTGTTGTTTGCTTCCTCCTGCTGCCAAGGATGTCGGCATCTTTTTCTTATGTCGAGAGTGCAGTTAAATTCAGCTTTACATTCTATATAACTATAATTTGCGTTAATCAAGAAATTTTATTTACAAAACTTTACTTATTATCCAGATATATCAAAGAATGAACCAGTATCACTTGTTTGCAGTTTAGCTAATATTTGCCGTTTTATCTTTTCATACTCCTGTTTGAGAAAATTTTTACTAACTTGAGCATCTGCGGATGATGTCAATACTTTGCTGATTTCTAGCCACTCTTGCAGTCTTTCGCGTTGAATAGGGGTTAGTAGCTAGTTACTGTTTTCTTAACCAATACTAACAAATACTCACATTTACTCAAAATTTCCTGTCATCTTTTGGCTTTGTGACAGAATTACAGTAAAATCACTGTATGCTACTAGGATTCAAAACCCAACTCAAAATTAACAAGCAACAACGACTACTACTAGCGCAACACGCAGGAGTAGCCAGACACGCTTGGAATCAAGGTTTAGCACTTTGTCAACAGGTATTATTACATAATAAACTTAATCCTGAAGAAAAAATCAAATTTCCCACAGCCATAGATTTACACAAATGGTTAGTAGCAGCCATTAAATCTACCCATCCTTGGTATTATGAAGTGTCTAAATGCGCCCCTCAATACGCATTAAGATATCTCTCAGATGCTTTTAAATCTTTCTTCAAGAAAAGTAAAGGGTTTACTAAGTTTAAGAAAAAGGGTAAACATGATTCTTTTACCTTAGATGGTGCCATAAAAATTGACTACAGAAAGGTAAAAGTACCCGTAATTGGTTGGATAAAAACTTATGAAATTCTCCCTACAGGATATCAACTGAAATCTGTCACCATCAGTAAACAAGCTGACAAGTGGTTTATCTCTTGGAAAATAGAAATAGAAACGACTCAAACCCATAAAAATCAGGAGTTTGTAGGAGTTGATTTAGGAATAAATCATCTAGCAATATTATCAACAGGAGAAGTATTTGATGGAGTAAAAAGTTATAAAAAGTATGAGAAAAAGTTAGCAAGAATGCAATATTTGAACCGTCATAAAAAAGTAGGTTCAAATAACTATAGAAAAGCACAAATCAAAATAGCGAGATTACACCAAAAAATAGCCAATATCAGAAAAGATACATTACACAAAATTACTACCTATATTAGCAAAAACCACGCGGTGATAGGGATAGAAGATTTGAATGTATCTGGGATGTTAGCAAATGGGAAATTATCAAAAGCTATATCAGATATGGGCTTTTATGAATTTAGAAGGCAGCTACGCAATACTGCTCACTTAACTAAATATACTTTAGGTTATGCTATCACTAAACTCGCCCCAGGCATAGTATAATCCAAAAAAATTGTCAAGCCAACCTACAGAGCGATAAAATAATTCTATCAAAGGAGATGTAAATAAGTTGGAGACAGTGCAAATGCAAAATCCATTTCCCGGTATGAATCCGTATTTAGAACAACCTGAATTATGGCATCAAGTACATAACCGTTTGATTGTCGCTATAGCTGATGATTTAACTCCTCAAATTGCCCCTCAATACAGGGTTTCTATTGAGGAGCGAGTTTACACAAGTGTGGATGATATTTTTCTAGTGGGAATTGCTGATGTAGCTGTTGCGAAAAGAAATAATAATGCAGAAACTGGGACAACTTTAACTACTACAAAACTAGCAGAACCTAGTAAAGTTAAAGTTCCCATGTATGAAGAGGTAATTGAGCGATTTTTGGAAGTGAAAGCCACACAAAGCCGGGAAGTAGTGACTGTAATTGAAATACTTTTTCCCAAAAATAAACGCTCTAAGGAAGGTAGAACTGTTTACGAAAACAAGCGACAAAAAATTTTAGCATCTGCTACTAATTTAGTGGAAATTGACTTATTGAGATTAGGTGAATCTTTACCAATTCTAGGAGCAACTAAAAGCGATTATCACATTTTAGTTAGCCGCAGTCATCAACGACCAGATGCAGACCTTTACAGTTTTGATTTACAAGATCCTATTCCTGTGTTTCCCGTTCCTTTGCGTTCAGGAGAAAATGAACCTGTGATTGATTTACAGAGGTTACTTAATGAAATCTATGAACGGGCTAGATTTGATTTAGCAATTGATTATTCACAAGTTCTAAAACCTGCTTTATCTTCTGATCAGGAAGCTTGGGTAAGGGAGATTTTGGATAATATGTAGACAGTGTAATTATAGGTGATGCTTTAGCTTGCGACCTTTCCTAAAAAACTGTCGAAAGAATTGGTATTGATTAACCCATTTTCTATCAATACTCGACGTACAGCTACCAAATGCACAGGTTGAACATAAGCCTGTTGTGCGTTAAGTTGGTAAAATGACCAAATTTCCTGACAATGGATATTGATAGATTTGCTGAGAACCTGTTGTTGGAACTTTTGTAAAACCTATCTTGAAAAGCAACTGTTCTAGGTCAGTAAATGGAATATCTTTAACCATGATTTCGATATTTGATTATGTTTTTAATTTCCTCCATAGCATCTTGATAATCTGTTTCCTTACCTTCTTTTTGATATATATTTGCGGCTGTTTGAAAATCTTTAATTGCACCCTGCTTGTCTCCTAATGTAAAACACACCTGCTCATTTACGTGGTCGAGTTGCGGCTATTAATAGTTTGTTTATTATTAGTGCGTCCAATGAGTTGGGGGTTTTGAATCTGGCGCGGTTGCGGCTTTATTCGGACCTGTTTTCTCTGTGGTTAGTGGGGGAATAGGTACGATTTTGGCGGTGGTTGTGACGGCGATGATTTGGCCGGAAATCCTCAAGTTGGGGGCGTTGCATGAGGATTTATAGGGGAAATAGTCTCACGCAAATACGCAAAGAAAGAAGGAGTCTGAGAAATGAACTATTCATGACTTCTCTGGTTGAAAGTTGATGAATAATGAATTACATTAAAAATAATACAATATAATGTTGTGCATTATTGAGGTAATTTCATGAGTACCACGAGTTTTCGGCTTGATGATGACTTACAAGAGAAACTTGAAATCACTGCCAACCGTACTAAGCGTTCTAAAGGTTGGATAATTAATGATGCTCTCCGTCGGTATATTGAGCAGGAAGAACTTAAACAAAGGATATTGGAAGAAACTCAAGAAGCCTTAGCTGATATTGAAGCCAGTCGCGTGGTATCAGGAGAAGAGGTGATGAAATGGTTGGAGACTTGGGGAACTGCGGCTGAAACTAAGGCTCCTTTGCTATGAAATTAGCGTTTTCGGAAAGTGCAGTTCAAGATTTGATTCGTCTACGAGAGTTTATCGCAGTTCATAATCCCAAAGCGGCAGAACGCATATCTCTGCGGCTGCGACAAGCGATCGCAAAACTTGTACTGCATCCCGATATAGGGCGTTCTATACCGGAGTTTGAAAATGTCCGTGAACTTGTAGCTGGTGATTATGTTGTGCGATATTTACGTCTTGAGGATGGGATTTTTGTATTAAGAATATGGCACGGTAAGGAGTTTCGTGATTTTGGGTAAAAACTGAATCAGGTTAGAAAAAGCTCACACAAACTTGTATAATTCTATATGTTATGTTTATCTTGAGTAACCCAGTATGACTCAGCACCCAGAAATAGATTACAAGCACGTTTTATCTGAACTTTCGGTTAACCGTAAGAGGGTGTTTGAAAAGTTTTTGGCAGTCAAAATTTAAGCAAGTCGCCTCACCATAATACGGATTATGGCAAGGTAGATAAAAGTCTCAGAGGTTTCGGGTAATAACTCATAATCTCTGACTAATCGCCGACACCCCATCAACCAACCGTAAGTGCGTTCCACCACCCAACGTTTTTTGAGTAAAGGAAGGCCCCTTGGTCTGCTCTGGTCGAAGAACTACCTGAATAATCCAACGACAAAAATCCATGTCCCACTGCATAAACGGCTCACCGTCAAAACCACCATCTACCCAGATAGTTGTCAGACGAGATACCTGGTGTGGAGATTTTTGAAGGACTTACGCAAAATATCTATCTCTCAAAACCTCATCTTGTATATGTACTACAAATTGAAGTGCGGAATGTGGGTTATAAATTCCTTTGATTTTTTCAACCACAATAATCGTAGAAATCAGGAGTGGTAGGGGCGAAGGATTCGGGCGACTAATTATAAATTTTTGTCCAAGGCTATTTTACCAACGCTTTGCCCTTACGACTCCTGACTCCTGACTCCTAACTCCTGATGTATTTACTTGACTTGACGTTCTAGGCTGGCCTCCATGGTACTAGTGAGAAAATGACCTGCTAAGATACCGCTAGTCAGGTAATAACTATCTTCTGAAATCTGGTGTAAAGTTTCAAAACCGCTGCGACGTTCGCGATCGCCCAGGACCCAATAACGCTGTACGATGGTATCTGGGCAAATCCAACCTTCACCTTCAATCTGTCCAAATATATTATGCTGAAGCAAAAAAGTATATTGGCGATCGCCTTCATGCAGTCTACCTTTATATTGGCAAGATATTTCTGAACGATCGCTACCAGGAAACACCAACTTTGTCGCCATAGAAAACCAATCATCACGATCCCAAACTACCAAAGTCATACCTTTAAAGCTGATCGGCATACTATTTCTTTCCAACCAACTTCCTTGCATGATCCAGCGTCCTGGTTGCAACAAAAAACTGTGAGCCACCTTATAAATTCCTTTGATTTTTTCAACAACAATAATCTTAGGAGTCAGGAGTCAGGAGTTATTGATTTTGGATTTTGGATTTTGGTCAAGCAGTGAGTTCTTGGGGGTTTCCCCATGAGCAACTGCTGTTAGCGTAACGTGCCGGAGGCATCACCCGAAGGTATTGTTTTTGTGATTTCCAATCTAAAATCTAACATCTAAAATCTAAAATTTTCCTCACTTATCACCTGTCACCGGATGTACTTCTCCTAAAACCACTTCTTGATCTGCTCCAGTTGCAACGGGTAAATTACCAGGAAGACCTAACTGTCTCCAGTAGGCTAAAATAGCGAAAGCGATCGCTTCTTTAAACTCTGCACTTACCCCGGCTTCATCTGTAGTTAAAACTTTTACTGATTTCAACAATAGCTCTAACCTGTGTTTTAAGTAAAGATTCTGACTACCCCCTCCACATAATAATAAACATTTTGGCATTCGCGGTAAAAAAGCATGGTAACTATTAACAATCGAAGCAGCCGTGAGTTCTGTAATTGTTGCCAGCACATCTGCTGGACTAAGTTGATATGCTTGACAGTCTTGTAAACACTGATGTAGATAAGTTACACCAAATAACTCCCGACCAGTAGATTTAGGAGGTGGTAAACGAAAATAATCTTGACTTAGCCATTTTTCTACCAATGGATAACAGGGACTACCACTAGCAGCCCAACTACCATTTTCATCATAACTTTTAGCACCATTGCTAAAATATTGCACTGCCAAATCCAAGAGACTATTTCCAGGACCAGTATCCCAACCACGAATTTGATTTAACCAGTCATCACGCCGGGGAGGTAGATAAGTTACATTACCAATACCACCAACATTTTGAATACAACGTGCTTCCTGGGGATGACTCAGTAAATAGGCATCGACTCTAGGAACAAGAGGCGCACCATGACCACCAACAGCAATATCAGCCACACGGAAATTACTAATAGTAGTAATACCTGTCAGGCGAGAAATTAAAGCACCCCGGCCAAGCTGCAAACTGTAACCTAATGATTGGGGATAGGGGAATGGTGACTGATGACTGGGTAAAATATTTGCTGAAACAGAATTTTCTGAAATAGAAAATCCTGGAGGTCGATGGTAAACAGTTTGACCGTGAGAACCGATAAGGGTGGCAGGGGGATAACCGACTTGAATATTTTGGGCTGCTTGGGCAAAAACAAGAGCGATCGCATCATCTATGGCTGCCAGTTCTGCCATTGAGATAGGCGCACCACCACAGATCGCCAATATTTTTTCTCGTAGTGCAGCAGGGTAAGGATAGGTTTTCCCGGCTAATAATTCAACTTTCAGATCCAAATCTGTACCAACAATTTCTACCAAGGCAGCATCTATCCCATCCACAGATGTGCCACTCATTAAACCTATAACACGAGTCGGGTGCATTGACAGAGATTCTGGTGTGATTTTAAAAAGTAGTTTAACTTAAATGTTACCTTGATGAAAACCATTTATACAATCGTGAATCTGTTAATTCCTGATTTAACCAATATTCTGACTCCTGACACCTGACTTTTAAATTTCTAATTTTTCCCAGTGGCAATAATATGTAAATCAATATTTTTTAGCAAACCCACCAATTTTTGAATTAAAGAACCTTTCAGCAGAATTTCCCAACGAGAACGCCTACTCGCACCAATAACTATCTGAGTAATACCATATTTTTCTGCGACTTCTACAATTGCCTTAGCAATATTACTATTACTTACCCGAATAAAAATTCCATTAAATTCTTTACATAAATTTTCACAAATATCAACGTGTAGGCTTTCTTCTTTAGTTAGAAAATGGTCAGGATTAGCCACAAATAAAACATACAAAGGAGCATTTATATAACCAGCTAATCTTGCGCCCCGACGTAAAAGTTGTACAGAATTAGGGTAAGTAGATACACAAACTAAAACTCTTTCGTGAACACTAAAACTTTGACTTTTCTGTATACAAGCAATGGCATCTTCTTCTACACTATCAGCAACTTCCCGTAAAGCTAATTCTCGTAAAGCGATTAAATTACGTCTTTGAAAAAAGTTATCTAAAGCTGATTTAATTTGATCATGGGCATATATTTTGCCTTCTAATAACCTTTCTTCCAAAGTTTCTGGTGTTACATCTACAACAACTACCTCATCCGCCACTTCTAAAAGTTTATCGGGGACTCGCTCACGCACAACTACACCCGTAATTCTTGCTACTATATCATTAAGACTTTCCAGGTGTTGAACATTCATAGTTGAGTAGACATCAATACCTGCTGCCAAAACAACTTCCACATCTTCAT
This sequence comes from Sphaerospermopsis sp. LEGE 00249, assembly GCF_014299995.1. NCBI lineage: Bacteria > Bacillati > Cyanobacteriota > Cyanophyceae > Nostocales > Aphanizomenonaceae > Sphaerospermopsis > Sphaerospermopsis sp. LEGE 00249. The sequence continues at coordinate 57,716 of NZ_JACJUZ010000008.1, forward strand.
AACGTTTTTCTCGTGGTGAACCAGGAACATTAGTATGGGCAAGTTCATCGACTAATACTAATTGAGGACAACGGTTAATAATTGCCTGAGTATCTATTTCTGGTAACATTAAATCACCAAGAGACCATAATTTTGGCGGTATGATTTCTAAACCTTCAGCTTTTTCTGCCGTTTCTTTTCTACCATGAGTTTCTAACAGTCCGATAACAACATCAATACCTTCCTGTTTGAGCGCGTGTCCCTCTTCCAACATTCGATAGGTTTTACCTACCCCTGGAGCCATGCCAATAAAGATTTTGTGTTTTCCTCGTCCTTGGAAATACATAGAATCAGTGTTAATTGATTATTAATTTTCCTGACGGTTAATTTCTTGCAAATCTAGAGCATAATTTAAACGCAAAACATTAACTCCTGGTTCACCAAAAATACCTAAAAATCTGCCATCAGTATACTTATTAATTAAAGGGATAATTTCATCTTCTTTAATACCCCGTGCTTGTGCAACTCTGGCTAACTGCTGACGTATTGCCTTCAAAGAAATATGAGGATCTAAACCAGAACCAGAAGAGTAAATTAAATCAGCCGCAGGTTGTATATTTTCATCTTGAAACTGAGTTGCTTCTTCAATAATTCTCTTAGTTAGTTCTGAATTACTAGGAGCAAGATTACTACCCCCTGATATACCAGTTGGTCTAGCTATTCTACCTTGGCTATATCTCACAGCACTGGGACGACTCTGAAAATATTTATCTGATGTGAAAATTTGACCAAGTAAAGAGGAACCTATTGGTTCAGCGTTTATATTTAAAACAATGCTGCCATTAGCTGAAGAAGGGAAGGCGAACTGACCAAAGCCTAATATTGCTACAGGATAAATAATTGCTGTTAACAACCAAAGTAATAAAATCATCCGCATAGCGCGGATAGTTTCTCGAATAAACACCATAATTGGTAATTGGTAATTGGTAATTGGTGATTGGTAATTGGTGATTGGTAATTGGTGATTGGTAGTTGGTAATTGGTAGTTGGAAAAAATAAAATTGATTACCCAGTCGCCAGTCACCAATCACCAGTCACCAGTCCCCGATTAAGCTAAACCTGCAACTGTAATTAGCATATCTATGAATTTAATAGCAATAAATGGAGCAATTACACCACCTAAGCCATAAATAAAAATATTGCGTTGCAGAAGTTGATTGGCTGTTAAAGGCCGAAATTTGACACCCTTCAATGCTAAAGGAATCAAAATCGGAATAATCAAAGCATTATAAATCAGTGCCGATAATACAGCCGAATTCACACTGGTTAACTTCATAATATTCAAGCCTTGTAAATTAGCAGCTGCAAAAATTACTGGTATAATGGCAAAATATTTAGCAATGTCATTGGCGATAGAAAATGTCGTCAATGCCCCACGAGTAATCAATAATTGTTTACCAATACTAACGATATCAATGAGTTTGGTAGGATCAGAGTCTAAGTCCACCATATTAGCAGCTTCCTTAGCAGCTTGAGTACCCGTATTCATGGCTACACCAACATTAGCTTGAGCTAAAGCAGGAGCATCATTAGTTCCATCTCCGGTCATGGCCACCAGTTTACCTTCTGCTTGTTCCCGCTCGATGACGCTGATTTTATCTTCTGGTGTAGCTTCGGCGATAAATTCATCTACTCCTGCTTCTTTAGCAATAACAGAAGCGGTGATGCGGTTATCTCCAGTTAACATCACGGTACGGACTCCCATGCGCCGCAGTTGCTCAAAACGTTCGCGGATACCGGGTTTAACAATATCTTTGAGATAAATCACCCCATAGATTTCATTATCGAGACAAACAGCTAAAGGCGTACCTCCTTGATGAGAAACTTCCTCATAAGCATTATCTAATTCTGGAGTTTCCCGTCCATTGCGAGAACGAACAAAGCCTTTAATTGCCCCCACCGCACCTTTTCGTGCCTCATGTCCACCAGGAAAGTTAGTGCCACTGATGCGGGTTTTGGCAGAAAATTCTACTCCTTGGGCTTGTTTGCGGTCTATATCAAATTTTGCGCCAAATTTTTCTGCCAAGCGGATAATAGATTTACCTTCTGGAGTATCGTCAAAGATACTGGCAGCTAAAGCCACATTAGCAATTTCCGACATTGAGTGACCGTTGATGGGTATAAAAGCTTCTGCTAAACGGTTTCCCAAAGTGATTGTACCTGTTTTATCTAAGACTAAAGTATTTATATCTCCACAGACTTCCACTGCCTGTCCTGAAGTAGCAATGATGTTAAATTGGGCGACTCTATCCATACCCGCAATACCAATAGCACTAAGTAAACTGCCAATGGTGGTAGGTATAAGTGCAACCAAAAGAGCAATTAATACGGTAACGCTCACAGGACTGTTGACATAGTAGGCAAAGGCGGGCAAGGTGGCGACTACAAACAAAAATGCCAAGGTCAGCACTGACAGTAAAATTGTTAAAGCAATTTCATTAGGTGTTTTAGTGCGTTCTGCCCCTTCTACTAAGTTGATCATCCGGTCAATAAATCCTTTACCGGGGTCAGCAGTAATACGGATGATTAATTCATCGGAGATAATGCGCGTCCCACCGGTTACAGAACTGGCAACATCTGAACCTGATTCTTTGAGGACTGGGGCTGATTCACCGGTAATGGCTGATTCATCAACAGAAGCGACACCCATAATCACTTCCCCATCGGCGGGGATGATATCACCAGCAACTACATGAACGGTATCGCCTTTTTTCAGTTCCGTGGAAGGGATTTCTGTGATTGTGCCATCGACGACAATTTTTTTGGCTATGGTTTCTGAACGGGTAGATCGTAAAGCATCGGCTTGGGCTTTACCTCTTCCTTGTGCCAATGCTTCAGCAAAATTGGCAAAAAGCACAGTTAAAAATAAGATAACTGTAACTAAACCGTTGAAAAGCTGGGGGTTTTTCTGGGTGACGGGTCCAAATATGGGGGGATAAATTGTGGCAGCTAGGGTAATGACTGTTCCCAACCACACCAAAAACATGATGGGATTTTTAATGGCATATTGGGGAGATAGCTTCACAAAGGTATCTCTCATTGCCCTGATGTAGAGTCCTTTGGTACTAATCCGCCGTGTTTTTTTACGTTTGATACGGCGATCGCGGGGACGCAAACGAGAAGATTTCGGTCTTGGGGTAGTTGCAGCAGAGTTCATAAAGGGTGATTGGTGATTGGTGATTGGTGATTGGTGATTGGTAATTGGTGATTGGTAATTCAATTTTGGATTTTGGATTTTGGATTTTGGATTGTTTTTGTTATCCCCAATCTAAAATCTAAAATCTAAAATCTAAAATTTTTCTCCCAGTCACCAGTCACCAGTCACCAGTCCCCAGTACCCTAACTTCCAGATGCTAATTTTAAACCTTCGGCGACTGGACCAAGGGCTAAAACTGGGAAGAAAGTGAGGACGGCTAAAATTATGGCTACAAAAGCTGTAACGCTGGTAAATAGGAAAGAGTCGGTTTTGAGAGTACCACGAGTTTGGGGAACTTTTGGTTTACGGGACATACTATCAGCTAATAGGATCAGGGCAATAATGGGAATGTAACGCCCTGCTAATATGCTGAAACTGCTACTCAAGTTCCACCATAAAGAGTTGTCTTTCAATCCCTCTAGTCCAGAACCATTGTTAGCTGCCGCTGATGCGTATTCATAAACTACTTGGGAAATACCGTGAAAACCGGGGTTACTGATTCCTGATAGGGATATGGGATAAGCTAGGGCGATCGCACTAGGGACTAATACCATGATCGGATGAATTAGTAGGACGACGCTGGCCAGAAATATTTCCCGTTGTTCTATTTTGCGTCCTAAAAATTCGGGGGTGCGTCCTACCATTAACCCAGTTATAAAGACGGTCAGGATCAGATAAATAAATAGGTAGGCTGTTCCTGTTCCTTGTCCTCCCCAAATTATCTGTACAAATAAATTGAATAAGCTAGAAAATATACCTTGGGGCATTAAGGAATCGTGCATTCCGTTAATTGCACCGGTCATGGTAGCAGTGGTTGTCACCGCCCAAAATGCTGTTTCTGCCCAGCCAAATCTTACTTCTTTTCCTTCTAAATTCGGTAGTTCTGTATTTAAAGCTTGGTTAATAATGGGATTTCCTTGCAGTTCACCCACTGCTGTAACCCAGATCATAACTATGAAGATTACAAACACCATCCAAAACAGTAACCAAGTTTGTTTCTGGTTATTGGCAAATACACCGTAGGTATAAATTAAGGATGAGGGAATTGCCATCATGGCAATGATTTCTAGTAAATTAGAAGCACCATTGGGATTTTCAAAGGGATGGGCTGAGTTAGCTGCAAAAAAGCCGCCGCCGTTGTTGCCTAACAGTTTGATCATTTCAAAGGAAGCAACAGGACCTCTGGCTATGTACTGTGTTCCTCCGTCTAGGGTTTGGACAACTAAAGTACCTTCTAATGTTTGTGGTACACCTAAAGCCAGGAGAGCGATCGCCCCAATAATTGAAAGGGGCAACAATATCCTAGTAATGGCAAGGGTAATATCAACGTAAAAATTCCCTAACTTTCGACCTGTTAACCCCCGAATAAATGCTATTCCTACTGCTAAACCAGTTGCTGCTGAGGTGAACATTAAAAAGCCTAAAGCTGCTGTTTGGCTAAAATAGCTTAATGTTGTTTCCCCTATGTAATGTTGCTGGTCAGTGTTAGTCAAAAAGGATATGGTAGTATGTAGCACTGTATCCCATGTAGGCATTACTAAACCGTTGGGATTCCAAGGCAGTATTCCCTGAAAAGAGATTAGTAAATACACAGAAATTGCCATGATCAGGTTACTACTGATAACTGCCCGGATATACTGCCAAGCTGTCATCTCCTCTTTTTTACTTACACCCCCCACTAGGTAGAAAATTTTTTCTATCGGGTTCATGATGGGATCAAGTATTGTGCTTTCTCCCAAAAAAACACGGGCTATGTATTGTCCCAATCGGGGTGTGATAGCTATGACAATACATAGGGTTAACGCAATTTGTAAAAAACCTTGTCCCATTTATTTATTACTCGATTACACTGAAGTTCTAGCCAGTCAATATTGAAAAATAATACCTAAACTATTGGTAAATTTGATTGCTAAGATTGGATGATGTCTGAATATCACCTCAATTTATCAATCTTGTTGCATTAGTTTTTGAATGTTTGTTGAATTTGTATTTAAGAATATTTCAATTTTACTTAATTGACACTCTTGCAAGAATATAAAAAAATCGTGATATTTTTCTTACAATAACACTGTCAATTCGTATAACTTTACACTCTTTTAACAACCTAACCCTTTGACGCTCCCCGCCTTAAAAGGACGGGGATTCTTGTTTCAATGAGCATCCTTACCCAAACTTGTTACCAAATCTGGGTAGAGGGTCATTTCTCCACAAGCGATAAGAACTGAGGTTAGCAGATGATTATATTCTATATTTCCGAATTTGAGGAAAAATCCTGATTGTTTAAGAGGATGTCTAAGAAGTATCAGGTTTTGTTGAGATCCCCCCAACCCCCTTAAAAAGGGGGGCTAAATTCTTCAAAGTCCCCCTTGAAAAGTGGGATTTAGGGGGATCTGCGAATGTTGGATACCGCAGGAAAAAGTTTTCAGACATCCTCTAAGCATATTCTATACATTCTAGGACTTACGCAACTGGCATATTTCTCTGTTCGTAGTAAGCGATTTATCGCTTATTTTTGGCACTAAAGTGCCTACTACAGACTTAAATTTAGACTTTCCTTGTGACACTTGCGTAAGTCCTGCATTCATTTAGTCTGTAAAAACACAATATGATTATTTACATTATATTGATGGGGTCTACATCAATGGTGAGGCTGACTGCGGCAGAATTACTAATCTTTCTGATTTCTTCCCAATCTGGTAAATTAGGCAGTGTATCAGGCGCAAATTTCAATAATATTTGCCACCGATAACGATTAGCTACTCGTAGAATACTAGCTGGTGCTGGTCCTAATATCTCTAATCCTTCTTGTTCGCTAAAATTTGTCGCTATTAGTTGGGCTGTATTTTCCACTTTTATGGGATCAGAGCTACTCAAACGCAATAATATTAATCTGCCATAGGGGGGATAATTAAGTGCTTCCCTTTGTTCTAATTCTGCATCACAAAAAGATTGATAATCATGGGTTTTCACGGCTTCAATAACTGGATGTTCTGGGGTGTAGGTTTGGATAATTACTCTACCGGGATCTTCTCCTCTTCCCGCCCTTCCTGCAACTTGGGTTAAGGTTTGAAAAGCTCTTTCACTAGCGCGATAATCTGATAAATGCAGCAACCCATCAGCTGCAACTACTCCTACTAGGGTAACTTGGGGTAAGTCTAAACCTTTAGTTAACATTTGTGTACCCACTAATAAGTCTGCTTCACCGTTGGCGAATTGGCTGATCAGGGTGCGGTGTGCGCCTTTTTTGCGGGTGGTGTCGCTATCAAAACGAATTGGTTTAATGTGGGGAAATTGGCGTTGTAGTTCCTGGGTTACTCTTTGAGTACCACTACCAAAGAATTTGAGGTAGGGTGAACTACATTGAGGACAGTTTTTAGGATGTGGTTGACCATAATTACAATAATGACATTTTAATAACTGGGGTGCGCCTTCTTCTACATGATGATAAGCCAAGGATACATCACAGTTGGGACATTCCAGCACATAACCACAGCTACGACAGGAAACAAAGGTGCTATGTCCCCGACGATGAATAAATAATATTCCCTGTTGTTTTCTTTCTTTTAATTCTTCTAAAGCTTGTTGCAGGGATCGACTAAATATTGATCTATTTCCCTCTTTCAACTCTTGACGCATATCCACTATTTCTATAGGTGGTAGGGGTTTGGAGTTGATGCGTTGTGGGAGAGATAGGTATTGGGGACTGGGAACTGGGTTATTAACTTCCCCCTGCTCCCTGCTCCCTGCTCCCCTGCTTTCTTTGATACTTACCCAACTTTCAAGGGAGGGGGTAGCAGAACCTAAAATTAGGGGGCAGTTTTCTAATTCTGCACGCCATTGGGCTACTGTACGGGCGTGATAGGTGGGTATGGGTGAGTCTTGTTTAAAGCTGCTGTCGTGTTCTTCGTCGAGGATAATTAATCCTAAGTTGGGTAATGGGGAAAAAATGGCGCTGCGTGTACCGATGACTACTTGCGGTTCTCCGGTAAACATTTGTCGCCAGGTGTCGTAGCGTTCACCGTCGGAAAGGGCGCTGTGATAAACTTGCACTTTGTTACCAAAACGGGCGCGAAATCTGTCTGTGAGTTGGGGTGTAAGTCCAATTTCTGGGACTAATACTAATGCTGATTTTCCTTGGTTGAGTAGGGGGGCGATCGCTTGTAGGTAAACTTCGGTTTTTCCTGATCCTGTTACCCCATGTAATAAAATTTGTGCAAATCCATTTAATGATTTGATGGTTTCTAAAGCATTAGTTTGGGCTGGTGTTAATAATTTGGCTTGATCCCCGGCTATTTTGGGTCCTTGTTCTCTGCGTAGTTTTTCCCGTTCTTCAATGACAATACAACCTTTTTGTTCTAATCCTCTTAAAGTAGGTAGTGTAGTTTGACATATTTCTACACACTCTGTCACCCATAATTCACCACCATGATCTCCCAGTATTTTCAATATTTCTTGTTGCCGTTTAGTGAGATTCATGTATCTTCCATGATCAACTAGTGTTACTGCTAGTTTCATTTGTGGTTTAGATTGGGTGAATTTGAAATAGCTTTCTGCCCAGTTTCTATCTATTAATTGTTTTTTTGCCCCATAAAAACCTTTGACTTGACGTTTGAGGTATTGAAAACTGTAATCTCCATCTGGTTGCGATTCGAGTATTTTCAGTATTTCTTTGGCAGCTTGGGAACGTAAAAATTCGGCTGCACCATTGGGAATATTTTCTGGTTTTAGCCGCAGACGACTTTGCGATCGCCCTAATAATCCTGGTGGTAATGCTACCCGAATGACTTGAATTAATGGTGTGTAGTAATAGGCGGCGATGCGATTCAGTAATTCCCAATAGATGCTAGAGAAAAATTCTTTGCTGACTACATCTTGTACTTCCCGAATTTTCTCTAGTCCTAAATTTGCTGGTGGTTGTGATAATAAACGAATCGCTATTCCTCCTACCTGTTGCGCTCCAATGGGAACTGTTAAAATATCCCCCGGTTTAATATCTAAATGTTCTGGTATCTTATAAATCAATAGGTCTTTGTTAGATAGTTCATCAACTGATAACTCCTGTTCTGGTATGACATCATTTAATAAGTTTTTTTCTAATGTTTCCTCAACTGTTTCATCAATTGCTACATTCTCTTCTGGTATCTTATTTGTCTTAAATGTTAAGAGTTTTGACAAATCCACTAATACTTCAATCCAAGGATAAAGATTTGTTTTGGACTGGTATGATGATCCTGGTTCAGCTAATACTAGAGTGGATAAACTTAAATCCTGAATATACATAATTTTTGGCTTTTTCAAGAGATATTTGCTCACCCAAATGGATAAACTTAGTCGAGATTACTTAACTTTAACTTTTTAAGTTTACTACAAGTAAACTGTATTTGGCAATACTTTTATTACTCATGATAGTTGATAACTTTGTTTATATGTAATCTTATAGACAAAATAATTTCTAAAATACGTGCAATAAATATTTTATGCTAACTACACAAATGAAAGTATATCCGATAATAATGAGTTGTTTTTGTCTACTAAATAGGTAGTAGATTTTTTCCACCTATTGATAGATATTCAATAGTTTTTGTATGTGAGATGCTTTGATACAATCAAGATTGTCCGGATTTTAAGCTACCATTTTTGTAATTTGGATCATTTGGGAAGCTTTAACTTAGGAAGCTTTAACTTTTTTACTCCAAATCAAACAAAACTTCATGGAAATACATAAAAATTTAACGTATAGGGTCTTTAGATGGAATTTTTATATTTGTTAAGCTGGAGAATGTTTGAGGGGTGTTTGACATATTTGGTGATGAAGAAAAAAATTAGAAATATGTCTGCTGGTAGTGGGAAAAGATGGTATTTTGGGTGCAAAGACCATATAAATTGTATCTAGATGTAACCAAGATATGGCAGACAGATACATATTTTCCTTCCGAATCAAGAATTTTCAAGAAGATTGTATTTGGCTGGGTAAATGGGTGTATATGTCGGTAAAAACTAACTATTCTCAAACGAGCAGCTGTCACTAAATTTATGTACCAAACCAAGCAACTATCCCAAAAGGAAACTATGAATCTTGCTGAATTGGGAACAATGGAAATACTAGATAACGCTGCTGATCATGATGAACCATCACTTGATAGTTTAGAAGCAGTAGTATTTGAAGACTCTTCAATTGTGGAAAATTTGGAGTCAGATGAACGAGATGGGGATGAAATGGCAGCGGCTCGTCCTTCGGGATATAATAAAACCGAACATGACGATGCTGTGGGCGCGTTTTTTAAGGAAATGGCGCGTTATCCTCTCCTTAAACCTGACGAGGAAGTAGAGTTGGCGCATAGGGTAAGATTTTTAGAAGAAGTAAAAGACTTACAAGCAGCTTTAGAAGCAGAACTGGGACACAACCCCAGCAAAAGCGAGGTAGCTGCTAAGTTTGATATGACGGAAAAACAACTGGAAAGTCGGTTGTATCAAGGTAGGGTAGCGAAGCGGAAAATGATTCGCTCTAACTTGAGATTAGTAGTATCTATTGCTAAACGATATCTTAATCGGGGAGTGCCTTTTCTAGATCTAATTCAGGAAGGGGCTATGGGTTTAAATCGCGCTACAGAAAAGTTTGATCCCGATAAGGGCTATAAGTTTTCGACTTATGCTTATTGGTGGATTCGACAGGCGATTACACGGGCTATAGCTAATGATGCCCGCACTATCCGCCTACCAATTCACATTGTTGAAAAACTCAACAAACTTAAAAAAGCCCAAAGAGAACTTAAACAAAAACTCGCTCGCAACCCGACAGAAGCGGAAATGGCCGAGTCGTTGGAAATAAGCGTTCAACAACTGCGTCAACTGCAACAACTACGCCGGCAAGCATTATCTTTAAATCACCGTGTTGGTAAAGAAGAAGATACAGAATTGATGGACTTGTTGGAAGATGAAGATAACCAATCTCCAGAAGCAAAAATGAATGAAAATATGATGCGTCAGGAGATATGGGAGGTTTTAGGTGATGTTCTCACTCCCAGGGAAAAAGACGTAATTTCTTTACGCTATGGACTGACAACCAGCGAACCCTGTACTCTGGAAGAAGTGGGGAATATGTTTAACCTTTCCCGTGAACGAGTGCGGCAAATTCAAAGTAAAGCGATGCGAAAATTACGCCGTCCTCATATCGCTAAACGTTTAAAAGGTTGGTTAATTTAGGGCAGGAATCAGGAGTCATTAGTCATTAGACCTCTCCAAAATAGAATGTATTAATTTGTCATAAGTTGTAGGGGCGAAGCATTTGGGCAATAATTTAACGGAAAAATCAGACATCTAGATATCCCAAATGCTTCGCCCTGCCCCCATAAATAGGTTCCATAATTTCTTTTCTGGAGATATCTATTAGTCATTAGTCATTAGTTAAGAAAAATTACACACTTAGCTATAAACTATTTATAGACGTTGAACTATAAGCTAAAAACTAATGACTTTTGGTAGTGATTTAATGATCAGGTTTGCTGAACCTGGAGATAGTGCTGTGTTGTTTGAATTGATACAGGGCTTGGCAGAATATGAAAAATTATCTGCTGCTGTTACTGGTAATGCAGAAACATTAAACGATCATTTATTTGGTGAACGAAAATATATAGAGGCGATTTTAGCAGAAGTCGCAGGTAAAGCTGTGGGTTTTGCTTTATTTTTTCACAATTATTCTACATTTCTCACCAAGCCAGGAATTTATTTAGAAGATATTTTTGTTTTACCTGAATATCGTCGTCAAGGTATTGGTAAAGCACTGCTGACTAAATTAGCAAAAATAGCTGTTGAAAGAAATTGTGGGCGCTTAGAATGGAGTGTTTTAGATTGGAATGTTTCCGCACAGGAATTTTACCGGACTATGGGGGCTGATATTTTAGAAGATTGGCGAATTTGCCGAGTCAGTGAACCAGCAATTACTAGATTAGCGAATCAATAAACATCTTTTCACCTAAGCATTCAGCCTTCATCAGTCGATTTCCGGCAGTAAAAGCCTAATTATTAGCATTAATGTTAGCATTTTTTAGATATGAATTTTTAATTTTTAGTTAAAAAATGATTTTTTGGCTAATTAAATTTGGGTTTAATATAAATTAATATATATTCCCAACCATTGCAATAATAAGTCTTACATCTATTATGCTCAATAATTTAGTTCAATTTTTACAGTTATTCTTTTGATTTATACAAGACAATAAAAAGAGAATTATGGAGCAATTACCTCCTAATCAGCAATTGTTGTAGAGAGAACACAAAATGAAAAAGATTATTTCTGTATTACTATTAGGCATCACTATCTTCACCTTTGCCTTCATTAATCCTGCTTTCGCTGCTGACACTGGTGCTGGAGAAAAAATATTTACAGCTAATTGTGCTTCTTGTCATGCAGGTGGTAAAAATTTAGTTAATGCTGCTAAAAGTTTGAGTAAGGCAGACTTAGAAGAGTACAATATTTACTCTGAATCTGCTATTATTGCTCAAGTTACAAACGGTAAAAATGCTATGCCAGCTTTCAAAAATAATTTGTCAGCTGATGATATTGCCAATGTAGCTGCTTACGTCATGGAAAAAGCGGAAGCTGGCTGGTAAATAGATTTGTCAGTGAGTTAATAATAGTTATACCTGAAAGGGTAAGACAAGAGATTCCCAACTGTTTTGGCAGTTGGGAATCATGCTTGATAATTCAAAAATTATGAATCAGAATCACTATTTAGCGGTTGCTGAAAAAGTGATCTGTAGAGGCTAGGAAACACTGACCTTTACATAAATTTACATTTACTGCAAACCCGTGATATAAAAAGAACGTCAGGTAAATTTTGCCAAAATTACCTCCAAGTTTTACAGCTTGTCGTTTGACTCATACAACAGAATCCAAAGAAAATTATGAAGCATATTGCACCAACTCAACGATTGTTGTAGAGAGAACACGAGATGAAAAAGATAATTTCCGTATTACTGTTAGGCATAACCATCTTCACTTTTGCCTTCAGTAGTCCCGCTTTAGCGGCAGATGCGGCTGCTGGAGCTAAAATATTTAGTGCTAATTGTAATGCTTGTCATGCGGGGGGTAAAAATGCAGTCAATCCTGCCAAAACCTTGAGTAAAGCAGATTTGGAAAAGTATGGTATGTACTCTGCTGAAGCTATTATTACTCAAGTTACAAATGGTAAGAATGCGATGCCAGGCTTTGGTAAGCGTATAAAACCTGAGCAAATTGAAAATGTAGCTGCTTATGTGTTGGAACAAGCAGATAAAAATTGGAAGTAATACAATTTACTTTCTGAATTGAAATAATTATTGGCGGGGCTTTTTGTCTCGCTAATTAATCCAATTATTAGATAAGTAGAAACAACTAATAAATTATAAAAACATAAACAATAATTAAAATATGGGTTTATCGAGCGTAATTTTAGATCAGCGAGAAAAAGAAGCTACAGCACTGAAATCTTTTTTAATTTACAGTCTCATTGGTTCTTTAGCTTTACATATTGGGGTTTTAGCTTTAGGGATTGGCAAATTTATACAAAGAGTTTCTCAAACTCAAGAAGAACCAATTGAAATCACAATTGTGGAAACTGTTCCGGAAATAATAGCCAAACCACAAGAGATAAAAAACTCTCAACCAAAGATAAATTCTGCTAGTGGTGGTAGTGGTGGTAGTGGTGGTAATAACAATTTTAAAAGTTCTCTTCCAGAAAAAACTACCTTGAGTGTGAGTAACGCTGCTATTCAACCTATAGTTAAACAACCCCAACTGAAAACTACTCAAAATTTTGTTGTCAAACAACGCCAAACACTAACTATTCCTGAAAAGACGATAACACAACCAAGTTTAACAACTACACCTATTGCTAAAACTATTCCTGAACCGACGACAACACAACCAAGTTTAACAACTACACCTATTTCAAAAATAACTGAAAAAATAACTGAAAAAGTAGAAACTGAAACAACCACTCAACCCACAGTTGAACAACCTGAACAAACTGTCATACCAGATACAAAACTTTCAAATGTTCCAGCACCAAAGTTAATAACTCCTAGCAGTGTTAGTGTTAGTTCCAACAATACTTCTACTACTTCATCTAGTCAAAATAGTTTAAGTAATTTAGGTAATCGTTTGCGGTCTGGTTTAAGTAAAGGTACAGAAAATGGGACTGGAAATGGTGAGGGTAGCGGTACTGGAGATGGTATTGGAAATAGTGCAGGTAAAGGTACTGGAAATGGTATTGGAAATGGTGCAGGTAAAGGTACTGGAAATGGTATTGGAAATGGTGAGAGAAATATTGCGATCGCCCCAAAACCACGTTCTGTCAATGGTACAAAATTAAATCGTGCAGATTGTATTAGATGTGATATCAAATATCCCGATAAAGCCAGAAGGCGGGGTATAGAAGGTCGTGCTGAAGTTGCTCTTGATACGGATACTAATGGTAATGTTACCTTTGTGCGGTTAATTCGTTCTAGTGGTGATAGTGAACTAGATGAAGCTGCTCAACAAGCTGTACAAGAGTGGAAATTAACACCTTTAGATGGTGGTAGACAAGGTGTGAGAGCATCAATTAATTTTGCGATCCAAGGGTCACAGCGTCATCGTCAAATCAAAGAAAGACAAAGAGAAAGACAGAGAGAAGCTTCTCAACCAAAACCAAAAATTACCAATCCTCAAGAATCTACATCTTCACTAGAACCAGTCAAATCTGATACAGAAAATCAGGTTGATGAAAGTAAAACCCAGGAAGTAACACCACCTGATTCTACCTCTTCTGAGTCTAATAGTGATTCAGAAAATAATTAGGTGATCTGAAATATGACAGCTTGTCTTTTGACAGTTTTTATATAAACAGAGAGAATACTTACATTTGTTTTTACCAAGTGTGAGTTGAGAAAGATGAATAATAATTTTGTTTTCCTGCCAGTTTTTTTACTGAGTTTACTGGTAGCTTTTCCTGCTGTCGCTAATAATAATAAAACTAAAGATCAGGTAGTAAATTCAGATATTCCTAGTTTAAATGAAATTCAACTACCTGCCACAAATGCGAACTTATTAACTCAACAACCTGCGGAAACAGAAGTTAAAAAAGACACAGAAACAGATTTAACTCCTACAGAACCTACAGAGGATACAGATATTTCCATTGAAGCGATAGGAGAAAAAGACGCTTTACCCGAATCTACACCAACTCATGTAATTGAAAAAGAAGAAATCGCAAAACAAGGTGCTACTAGCGTTGCTGATGTTTTAAAAAAAATGCCTGGTTTTGCTATTAATAATGTGGGACATGGTGCTGATATTCACACCGGAACATATTATCGCGGTGCTTCGATTAATCAATCTGTATTCTTAATTAATGGCAGACCATTTAATAATGATATTAGCACCTATCATGGTGGAACTGACTTAAATAGTATTCCTGTGGAGACAATTGAAAGGGTAGAATTATATAGCGGTGCGGCTTCATCTTTATATGGTTCTTCGGCTTTTGGTGGAATTGTGAATATTATCACCAAAGAAGGTTTTAGAAAGCCCAAATTAACTGGTAGTGCAGAATTTGGATCTTTAAATTTAAATAATCAACAGGTTACTTATTCTGGTTCAACTAATAAAGTAAAATACAATTTCAGTTTTGAAAGATTCTTTATAGACAACCGTTATCGTGTTCCTGTGGGTGCAGCAAATCGTAATCCTGCGGATGGTTATTTATTTAATGCTGATACTGCCACCAGTACCTATTTTGGTAGTATTGGTTTAGATTTAGATGCTAAAAATTCTGTGAATTTAGATGTTACTGCTCTCAGTAGTCGTCGGGGATTAATTTATTTTGGTTTTCCTTTGCAAAGAGATAGATTAGACCATGATAGTTTAAATGTTGGTTTATCTTGGAAAACTCGACTGGGTAAGGATAACGATTCAAATTTAACAACTACTATCGGTTATAATCAAAATTACTTTAGTACATACGGACCGGGAACAGGAGGAACAGTTTATCGTACAGGAATTTTAGATACTAAACAAATTACTACTAGGGTAGATCATGAGTGGAAACTGAGCGACAATAATCAATTGCGTTGGGGTTTAGATTTAAAAAACACTGATTTAATAGGTGATGTTGTCAGTATAGGTAATCTTGCTGATAAAAATGAAAAGGAAGATAGAAGTGTTTTAAATACGGCTTTGTTTGCGGTAAATACTTGGAAAGTTAGTGATGATTTTCTGATTGATTTGGGTTTAAGACAAAGCTTTGACAGTCAGTTTGATAGTTATTTCAATCCTAGTTTTGGTTTCCGTTATGCCATGAATCCTGTGGTTGCTGTCCGTGGAAGTTGGGCGGGGGCGCAACGTAATCCTGGTTTAGATCAATTATATGTTTTTGATAATGTTCATAATTGGAATCCAAACCCAAATTTAAAACCCGAAACTGGTTCTACTTGGACTGCGGGAGTGGATTTTAATTTATCTAGTAATTTGCTGGCGCAGTTGACTTATTTTGGTAGTAGTTTGGATAATCGTTTGGCTATTGATAATCGTACTAGAACATGGACAAATGTGGGTTTGGTAGATACTAATGGTTTAGAAGCTGCTTTGCAATTAAAATTAGCTCGTGATTGGTCTACTTTTATCAACTACACTTATACAGATGCCGAAATTAAAACGGGAACGGAAAAAGGGTTACAATTAGGTTTGATTCCTTATTCTTTGCTGCAAGGTGGAATTGGTTATCAAAAGAATGGATGGCAAGCTAATTTGTATCTGACTTATAATAGTGGTACTCGTCGCGCTTTGTTTACTAATACTGCTGCTGGTGAAAAAAATACAGATTTTTCACCTTCTTTTGTAAATTTAGATTTGAGTGGTCGTATTCCTGTGAGTCAAAATTTAGGATTGACTTTTTACTTGGAAAATTTGTTCGGTGAACAATATGAAAAGGTGAATCGTATCTATAGTCCTGGTTTTACTTTTCGTTTGGGGTTAACTTCTAGTATATAGTTGATTTTTAGATTCCCCCAACCCCCCTTAAAAAGGGGGGACTAAATTCTTTAAAGTCCCCCTTTTCAATGAGGTTTTAGGGGGATCTGAAAATATTTGATACATCATGAGAGACTTTTCAAACATCCTCTAAGAAGCTACCAGTTGATGTAACTCTTCTGGTGTTAAGTGAGAGTGTACAACTTTTCCATCACGAAACCAAACAATGCGATTGGTTTGACTAGCAACTTCCGTTTCATGAGTCACCATCACAACTGTAATTCCCGTGCTATTTAATTCACCAAAAATATCTAAAACTTCTTGAGTTGTGCGAGAGTCTAAAGCACCGGTAGGTTCATCTGCTAAGAGTACAACAGGACGGTTGACAATTGCACGAGCGATCGCTACTCTTTGTTGTTGTCCTCCTGATAATTGGGTAGGTTTATTATTCAAACGTTTTTCTAAACCAACTTTGATTAATGCTTCCGTTGCGCGTTCTTTTCTTTCTGCTGGTTTTACTCCAGAATATACCATTGGTAACATCACATTTTCTAAAGCTGTGAGTTGGGGTAATAAATGAAATTGTTGAAATACAAAACCCAGCTTTTTGTTTCTAATATGTGCTAAGTCCTGATCATTCATTTGGGCAACATTGATATTATCTAAATAATAATTACCAGAACTAGGACGATCTAAACAACCGATAATATTCATCGCTGTTGATTTTCCCGAACCAGAAGGACCCATAATGGCACAATATTCACCTTCATTAATTGCCAAGTTGATATTATTTAATGCGTGTACTTCTGTTTCCCCCATTCCGTAGACTTTAAAGATATTTTCTAGATGAATAATTTCTGGTTTTGGTTCAGAGTTAGGAGAAAGAGAATCGTTAAGAGTGAGAGTGTTAGACATAGAGATTTAATTTTCTAATGATTAGTTTACAAAAGTGGTTTTCTGTAATTATCATATTATAATGTAAATACAATCAAATGACAATTAATTAGGTCAGGTTGAAAAAGCCGAAATCCCAAAAACCGAGATCCTAGACTTCTTCAATAAGTCCGGGATCTATCCACAAACTTATTAACCCAATAGTGCAGCACCTTGAGAACATAATGGGAAAACATATCTTATGAATAACGACGATTTTTTAAAATATAATTGAATATGTAGAATTATACCCAAACAATAGCTGAAAAAGATTATGACAACTTCTCTTTATGAACGTGATTTCTTACTTTGGACAACAGATATAGTTAATAAATTAAAGTCCAAAGATTTTGAACACCTAGATTTAGAAAATTTAATTGAGGAAATTGAGAGTTTGGGAAGATCAGAAAAAAAAGAACTCAAAAGCCGACTTTTGGTTTTAATAGAGCATTTACTAAAAAGATTGTATGTCAACTCACCAGATAATTATCGGGGTTGGGAAATAACAATTAATGAACAAAGACGACAATTAGAATTAGAACTTGAAGATTCTCCGAGTTTGAAAAATATCTGGGATGAATCTTTTAATACAGCTTGGAGACTAGCAATTAAAGGAGTTAAAAAAGACTATCCACAAATCATATTTCCCGATATATGGCCATATTCTTCTGATATAGATTGTATGTTAGATTGTGATTTTTGGAAACTGTAAAAATTATGTTGGGCTTGATTAAATACTGGAAAATTATTCAAGCCTAACTACGAAATTTCTTACAGAAAAACAAGGAGCTTTATGATTATATGCTCATAGGTGAAGCCTCTAACTAAACTGTATAATCTTAATATTCTTAGGTCTTGTGTAACAGGCATCTTGCCTGTTAACCTTATATAAGTTAAATGCACAACAGCTTATCAAGCAGTTATGGGTACAAACCCCTCCCATTTTTCAGGTATTGGTAAGGAAAATCACCCCGTTGAGCGCGTTAATTGGCATCAGGCAACGGAATTTTGTCAAAAGCTGACTGAATACCTTAATAAACAGGGAATTAACGTCAAAATTACCCTCCCTAGTGAAACTCAATGGGAATATGCTTGTCGTGCTGGTACAACTACAAAATTCTGGTTTGGAAACAATGACAGCGAGTTAAAAAAACACGCCTGGTATAATGAAAATTCAGGTAGTCAAACCCATTCTGTGATAGAAAAAAAGGGTACTCATACTAATCCTTGGGGTTTAGTGGATATGCACGGTAATGTGTGGGAATGGTGCGCTGATTCCTGGACAGGTAATATTTCTGACTTGCATAAAAATGGTAAGTCGTATTTAAATACGCCTCAAACTAACAAGTCTCTGCGTGGGGGTAGCTGGTACAGCAATGGTAATAATTGCGCTTCTGGCTATCGCAACTACAATCTCGCGGGCTTCAACAGCCTCTACGGCGGTTTCCGTGTAGTATGTTTGTAGGGGCAATCCCCCTGTGGTTGCCCCGAAAATTTATGGTTGCCACAGGATTATTGCCTAATATTTGTAATTATGTGGTTGATGTAATATTTGTATTGATCAATAAATTGATTATTTGGATTATTGGGGCGATCGCATCACATCAAAATTCATGTAAAATTAATCATCAATCCGATAATTTACGGGATTTTTTTGGGCGATCGCATCACATCAAAATCCATGTAAAATCAATCATCAATCCGATAATTTACGGGATTTTTTTGGGCGATCGCATCACATCAAAATTCATGTAAAATTAATCATTAATCCGATAATATGTGGTTGCCCCAATAATTCCATTATGTGTTACAATCTTGAAGTAGTAGTTTTTTTAGATTATGAATAAAGTTACCTTAGAAATCCCTGAGCAATTAATGAATAACTTGCAAAATCAAACTGACTCTGTGCAAAATATTTTACTTAAAGCATTAGAAGAATATTTAGCAAAAGAGCAATTAGGTTTTCTCAAAACTAAAACATGGGAACTGTGTGGAAGTTTAGAAATTCCTAACCCCGAACCTGAATTTACTACCAAGGTTCAAGATTCAGAATTATCTACCAACTATGCAGAAATCAAATAGGAGTCCTATATGAGCAACCTAATCATAGAAATTCCTGAGCAAGTAACAGAAGTATTACGTATCCCTCCTGATGAACGTCTTAATCGAGTACGTATTGAACTAGCAATTAGACTTTATCAAAAAAGTATTCTTTCCTTTGGTAAGGCTCGTGAATTAGCTCAATTAACTAAATGGGAATTTCACGAATTATTAGGACAAGAAAATATTGAACGTCAGTATGATTTAGAAGAATTAGAAACCGATTTAGAAACTTTAGAAATATTACAATGAAAGCAATAAGTAACTCATCAGTTTTGATTGCTCTTAGTAGTATTGGACAATTAGAATTGATTAAGCAGAGATTTCCAGATGGTGTAATAATTCCCCAATCTGTGTGGAAAGAAGTTGTTGAAACAGGTACAGGAAGATCAGGTGCAGAAGAAGTATCAAGAGCTTCATGGTTAAGTATTTTTTCTGTTAGTAATACTTCTTTAGTCTCTTTATTAAGATTAGAATTAGATCAGGGAGAATCAGAAGCTATAACTCTTTTTATTGAACAACCAGCTCAAGCCATTTTACTTGATGAAAAAAATGCTAGACGAGTTGCAAAACGGATGAATTTACCTACATTGGGTACAGTGGGAATTTTAATTTGGGCTAAACAAAACGGATTAATTTCTAACTTAAAAGAACAACTAGATGCTTTACAAACTATTGGTAAATTTCGTCTAAGTTATTTAATTTATCAAGAAGCTCTTAGAAAAGTTGATGAATAATATTTACATTTAACAAGAAATTTTTGGAAAATGGAGTTTAGGGGCAAAAAATTTATCTGATTCACTTAGAAAAAATATAAATAAAATTAATCTTAAACAAATGCAAGAACCACCAATTATTCAAAAAACATATAATTTAATGTTATTATAATATATAATATCTCCATCTGTTGTGAAGATATATTATATAAACATATAAATATTAGGATTGAAATTTGCTGCTAATTAATAGCCATTTAATATCACATCCTGAAAATCCTTAAATCCTGAAAATCCTGATTCTGACATTTTTAAATTTTTACGCACTTCTCAACGCCACAATAGGATCAAGTTGTGCAGCACGACGCGCCGGCACAACACCAAAAAATAAACCAATCCCCCCAGAAATACCCACCGCCATACTAATAGAAACAAAAGAAATACTTGCTTCTAAAGGACTGATAGCAGCGACTAACATTATACCCCCAACTCCCACAGCAGTACCAACTACACCACCAATGACAGAAACAATAACTGCTTCAATAATGAACTGAAGTAAAATATCTTTTTGGGTAGCACCTATCGCTTTTCTTAAACCAATTTCTTGGGTACGTTCAGTTACAGAAACCAGCATAATATTCATAATTCCAATACCACCAACAAACAAAGAAATAGCCGCAATTCCTGTTAACATAATCGTCAAAGCACCGGAAATTTGACCAACTGTTTCTAAAGCATCTTTTTGGGTACGAATAGTAAAGTCATTTTCCCCCACTAACTTATGTCTTTGTCTCAGTAAATTGGTAATTTGAAATTCTGCTGCATCCACACTATCAGCATCTTTAGCAGAAGCAACAATATAAGTTACTTCTAACCCATAAGGTGAGGTTTTACCCACTAAACGATTTGCGGCTGTAATAATGGGAACTAATGCCGATTCATCATAATCTACACCCAAATTTGATCCTTTATCTGTTAACACTCCAATTACTTGAAAGCTGGCATTTTTAATTCTAATTTGTTGACTAATAGGATTTTTATCACCAAAAAGTTTTTCTTTTAATTTCGCACCTAAAACCACAACTTGGTTACTGCGCTTCATATCTATGTCGGTGAAAAATCTTCCTGTTGCTACTTCAAAATCACGTACTTTCAAAAAACTAGGAGTTGTACCAATAATATTCACATTGGTATTTCTGTTTTTATAAGTAACAACCTGTCTACTATTTAATTCTGCTGTTGTGTCTGCTATGGTCGGTACTTGAGTATCAATTGCATTCGCATCTTCTAAAACTAAAGTTCTCACAACATCCCTAGAAACTCGCTGAACTTCTTCATTACCAGGAATCACAAATACAACATTTGGACCCAAGGAATTTAATTGGTCAGATACAAATTTTTGTCCACCTTCACCAATACCAATCATCGCAATTACTGAGCTATTGCCAATAATAATCCCCAGCATTGTTAAAACACTTCTCAGTTTATTAGATATCAGGGTTTTACCTGCCATTTGTACACTTTCTAGAAAATTCATAAGACGTTTGATTTTGGATTTTAGATTTTGGATTTTCAGAATTATTCTTCTTTCTCTATTTAACTCCTAACTCCTGTAAGGGCGAAGCATTCGGGCGATAAATTATCAATTTTTATCACAGGTTATTTTCCGAATGCTTCGCCCCTAAGACTCCTGACTCCTGTCACCTATTTTTTCTCTTTTTTAATCTTGTAATCTTTTGGAGGATTAATAAATATTAAATCACCTGTTTTTACACCCTCTAAAACTTGAGTTTCATTTTTAATTTGTGTACCAATAGTAATTTCTCGAAACTGGGGTTTATTATTTTCATCTGGTACTAATACCCCTGTTTTGCCATTTTCCGTGAGAATAGCTACGGTGGGAATAGTTAAAGCGTCATTAATGCGATCGCCCAAAAATGTCACATCCACATTTAAACCAGAACGCAATTTATCCACACCACTATCAATATTTATCCGCACCTGAAATGATGTTACACCTTGTTCTACAACTGCTTCAGGAGCAATTAAACGCACACTCCCTTTAAACACCTGATCAGGATAAGCATCAGCAACAATTTCTACTTCTTGTCCTTGTTTAATTCTCCCAATATCAGTTTCAGGAACATTCGCCAAAATTTCTAAACCCCTAGCTAAAGCAATAATTGAAGTGGAAGTCGCAGAAGCATTACTAGAAGCAGAAATAGCAGGACTAACATAACCTCCTAATGTGGCATATCTTTGAGTAACAATTCCAGTAAAAGGAGCGCGGATAATTGTATCTTCTAACTGAACTTGTTGCTGTCTTAACTGAGCATTTGCAGCAGCTACAGCTGCTCTCAAACGAGCAATTTCTTCAGGACGACTACCATTTTCTAACTTTCGCAATGCTTCCCTTTCTTGGGTAACAACTGCTTGTTGTCTTTTGATATCTTCATCACGGTTTCCAGCTTTTTGCAAAGATAATCGCTTTTTTGCTTCTTCTAAACTGGCTTTTGCTCTTCTATCTTCAGTAATGTACTGGTCTAAAGTATCTTGAGAAATAGCACCTTCTTTAGCTAAAGCTTGGTAACGCTTTACCCTGGATTGAGTTAGTTCTACCTGAGCGTTAGCAGCATCTACAGCCGCCCTAGCTTGATCAATTTCCTGCGAACGATTACCAGCACGAATTACAGCTAGTTGAGCTTGCGCTTGTGCTAACCTCGCTTTTGCTTGGGCAATTTCTTCAGGACGACTCCCTGCTTCGCTTTCTGCTAGTTGTGCCTTGGTCTGTTCTAAGTTAGCTTGATACTGAAGTATCTGCATCTTGATTTCGGAATTATCCATGCGGGCTATAATTTGCCCCTTTTGGACTGTTTCTCCCTGTTCAACGTTTAATTCTGCTAATAATCCCGGACTTTTCGGGCTAATATTCACGCTTTGTACTGGTTGCACTTTCCCACTCGCTGTAATTCTCACTGTGACGCTTTTTGCTTCCACGGGAACAGTGAGTTGAGAAATGTCTTGTTT
This sequence comes from Sphaerospermopsis sp. LEGE 00249, assembly GCF_014299995.1. NCBI lineage: Bacteria > Bacillati > Cyanobacteriota > Cyanophyceae > Nostocales > Aphanizomenonaceae > Sphaerospermopsis > Sphaerospermopsis sp. LEGE 00249. The sequence goes on from NZ_JACJUZ010000008.1 coordinate 80,715, forward strand.
GCTGTTTTCCCGGTTTACTACTTTTAGGACTGTTGTTGTCCCCACAACGAAAACACCAGCAGCGACTAAACCCATCAGCCAGCGTAATGGATACTTAACTTTTTTGCCTATCAGTGGAATTTCTGTGTAGCTAGTCATATTATTATTTGCCTTCTTATTTGTCTAAAATTTTGTAAATTGCCCAATTTATCAAGTTTTGATCTCAATACTAAACAATCTTTTGCTATTAACTGACAAATAACTAAGATGAGTAGATTCAAGTTCTTATTTATACTAAAAGTGTAGAGAATGGTGCGCCCTCACATCATAGGGTGAATTTTACTGGTGTTGAGGAAAGACGAAACGTGGGTGTAATCACTAATCACCAATCTCAAACCACAACAATAAAATGTAAGTAATCACTTATTAATTGATAATTGACAGTTGATAATTGACAATTGTTTCATTCAAGGTTTAACACCTCCTCTTTACAGGGTAAAAAGCCAAAAATTCCGCTTTTTCAAGACTCTGACTTTTAGGGAAAGGTAATTGTCAATTGTTCATTGTTAATTGTCCATTGTTGAATAATTGCCCAAATTAATTGGCTAAAAATATTACATTCAGTTGTGCAATTAATCTTGAGTAGGTGAAATTCCCTGCCAAACTATCTCTATGAGATTCTGGACAAATAAGAGTTCATCTGTAGGTCGTTCTTCTGTGGGGTGTATATGCTCTAAGAAAACATAATTCATCAGTGATCCTAACAATATCATAGCAATAGTTTGGGGATCGCAAGAGCGCAGTCTTCCATTTTCTATTTCCCTTTCTAGAAAATTGGTAAATGTTTTCAAATCTCGGCTAGGTCTAGAATCTGCGCGATTGAACATTTCTGGGATTAAATTACCACGCGATCGCAACATCATCAAACGTGGCATGACTTGACGATTAAATTCTAAAATCTCTAGACTCATATCTATAAGATTTTGTTTCAGATTTCCTTTTCCTACCAAAGTATCAAGTTTTTTTCCCCAAGGAGATTTTTCAGGTATTCCCATTGATGCAAAGAAAAGTTCTTCTTTAGTGGAAAAGCGTTTGAAAATAGACGCTTCTGAAATTCCAGCTTTTTGAGCAATTTCCAAGGTTGAGGCCCCAAAACCTTGCTCAAGAAAGATTTCACGGGCTGCATCTAATATTTGCTCATTGGTAATTTTTGGTGTCCGTGGCATAAATAAGTATGTTATTACTTATTAATATAACAAATTTTCACAATTAATGTCAATTGGGAATTGGGTTATTCATCCAATCACCAATCACCAATCACCACTATTCTGTAAAATTTACCTGTCGTCTACGGTGGAAATCGTCTAAGCTAACGGTAAAGATGAATTGATTTGTGGCTAAGAGGCGGTAGTGTGCCAAAACACCTTAATTTTATTTCTTTTCTAATTGTCTGTGGTTTATGGAATCTGCCCCAAGCAGTTCACGCACAGGCGCTAATACCTCATACAGTAGAGATTGATACAGCTAAGTTAGAGAAGCAGGGTTTGAGCTTGGCTCAAGAAGCTGCTGAATTAGCTCAGTTTCAGCAAATTGATATGGCCTTGCCAAGAGCGAGGCTGGCGACTCAACTAGCTCCGAAAAATGATAAAGTATGGTTCCTGTTAGGTGGATTACATCTGCAAACAAAAGAGTTTGATGCAGCGATCGCAGCTTTGAAAAAGGCACAAACTCTCAATCCCAAAAATGCGGATGTTCTTTTTGCTATAGGTTCAGCTAATTTTCAGAAAGAAAATTATCAAGCTTCAGCCAACTATTATCAAGCTGGTTTGAAGTTACAACCCAATGATCCAGAAGGGTTGTTTGATCTGGGTAATGCTTATTATATGCTCGGTCGTTTACCAGAGGCGATCGCCAAATTTAATGAATCTGTATCCCAGGATAAAAAATTCTGGCCAGCAGTTAACAACATTGGCTTAATTAAATACGAACAAGGGGATGTTGAAGGCGCAATAAAGAAATGGCAAGAGGCAATTGCTATTGACAAAAAAGCAGCAGAACCTTTATTAGCACTAGCAGTAGCACTGTATACTCAAGGCAATAGCCAACAAGGTTTAGCAATAGGGAAAGAAGCACTCCGCATAGACCAACGCTATGCAGAATTAGACTTTCTTAAACAAAACCTTTGGGGTACACGCCTGTTAATAGATGCCAAAAAGTTCTTGGATTTACCTCAAATGCAATCAGCCCTATATCCACAGGAAGATGTAATCATCCCCGATCCACCGACTGCACAGTAGATTCTTTCCGATACAAAAAAGCTAACTAATGCTAACAAAAGTGGGCTTTTTCTTCCTGCTTCATCCTAAAAGTGTCGGTACTATCTATGCCAAATCTTGATGGGTGAACGTTGCTAATATCAGTTATCAATACTCAAAGCTAGTGTTTGGGGAGAAGTTCCATGATTTGCTCAACAAATTGCTGATGGTCAACAACTGGTTTTGAGATGTAGCCATCAGCACCACTTTGTTTAAGAAAGTTCTCGCGGTCGCCTTCCATAGCGTGTGCAGTCACTAAAATCACAGGTAAATTTGCGGTTTGTGGGTCAGATTTTAACATTTGTGTAATTTTGATACCATCAACAGACTTGCCTTGATAAATACTACGTGACAGAGAAACATCCATTAAAATCAAATCAGCTTCCCCAGCTTGGGCAATTTTTATTACTTCTTCCACATCTTCCGTGTGTTTTACCCCCAAGCCACCACGTTTGGTCAAAATCTTGGAAAAAACACGAGCATTAATCAGATCATCTTCGACAATCAAAACTGTTTTCATGAGAATTTAAGAATTTAAATTAGGGTGAATATGGGAGGATTACAAGCAATATTGGATTTCTGCTTTGGGATTTTCGATGGGAAAGTGTTGATGGTTAAGGTGTTTCCACAATTTGCAACAGTATAACCGCTACCAATTTGGTATAAGACGTTATGCAGCCAATAATATTTGCCACCCGTTTAATAATCAATGTGTATCTCCAACATCAAGGATAATACTACGGTTTTTTATCCTCTGAGAATCAAGATTGTGTGAGGAATGCTATTTCATTGGTAATGCTGTGGTTGTTACAGTGGTAAGTTACAGCGATTTTTGTATAGTTAGAATTCAGGGAAAAAACTCATGGCACAACAGTTAAACCTTCTCTCCACGGGACAGGTAATTCCAACAGCCCTGCACACTGAGATGCAACGGTCTTATCTAGAATATGCCATGAGTGTGATAGTCGGGCGAGCATTACCGGACGTGCGTGATGGCTTAAAGCCTGTGCATCGGCGGATTTTGTATGCCATGCACGAACTCGGTTTAACACCAGATAGACCTTATCGCAAATGCGCTCGCGTAGTTGGTGACGTATTAGGTAAATACCATCCCCACGGAGATCAAGCTGTTTATGATGCTTTGGTCAGGTTAGTACAGGATTTTTCCAGCCGTTACCCCTTATTAGCTGGACATGGTAATTTTGGCAGTGTGGATAACGACCCACCAGCAGCAATGCGTTATACAGAGACGCGCCTTGCACCAGTGGGTCACGAGGGAATGCTGGCGGAAATTGGCGAAGAAACTGTGGAATTTATCGGTAATTTCGATAATTCCCAGCAAGAACCCACTGTATTACCTGCTCAGTTACCATTTCTCTTACTTAATGGCTGTGCTGGTATTGCTGTGGGAATGGCTACAAATATTCCACCCCATAATTTAGGGGAAATAGTCGATGGTTTAATAGCTTTAATTGATAATCCAGATTTAAAGGATGAGAAGTTATTTGAGCTAATTCCTGGACCTGATTTTCCTACAGGTGGGGAAATTGTTGGTAACTTAGGCATTCGCGAAGCATACACTACCAGTAAAGGTGGGATCGTTCTCCGGGGTGTAGCTACCCTAGAAGAAGTTATGCCAACTAGGGGAAGTAAGCGCCGGACAGCGATTATCGTCACAGAATTACCGTATCAAGTGAATAAAGCCGGCTGGATTGAAAAAGTCGCTGATTTGGTCAATCAAGGTCGTTTACACGGCATTTCTGATTTGCGAGATGAGAGCGATCGTGAAGGAATGCGAGTAGTCATTGAACTCAAACGCGATACCAACCCCCAGGATGTCCTCCAACATCTCTACCACCAAACCGCCCTACAAACTACCTTTGGCGCAATTCTTTTGGCTTTGGTGGATGGACAACCCCGCCAGTTAAGCTTGCGGCAAATGTTACAGGAATTTCTCAATTTCCGAGAACATACCCTTAATCGTCGCTACAGTTATGAGTTAGGTAAAGCTGAAAATCGTTTAAATATCGTCACTGGTTTATTAACAGCTTTATCTAACTTAGATGAAGTAATTGCTATTTTAAGGCAAGCTACCGATGGTAGTACAGCCAAAATGACTCTTTGTAGCCAATTAGATTTGAGTGAAGTACAAGCGGATGCCATTTTAGCCATGCCATTACGCCGTCTCACCAGTTTAGAACAACAAAATTTACAGCAGGAATTTAGTGACCTCAACGCGCAAATTACCTCATTGCGGAGATTACTGGAAGACCGACGGGAATTACTGAAGTCTTTGAAAAAGGATTTGCGAACTCTCAAACGCAAATATGGCGATGCTAGAAGAACTAAAATTTCTGCCATCAGCGATATCCCAGTTAAACAAGAAAAGGGCAAAACAGAAACAGAGGAAAATTCCAAATCTGAACAACCCTCAGAAGAAGCTATTTTAGAATTTACTCAACGCGGTTATGTACGTCGTCTTTCTCCTCATGGGAAGAAGCCAAAAACTGAAAACAGTTTGCATGAAAATGACTTCATTATTCAAACAGCAGTAACTGATACCAATCAAGATTTGCTCATCCTCAATACTGGGGGCAAAGTTTACCCTGTGAAGGTGGGAGATATTCCCACCACAACTGGACGTTCTCCACGGGGAACACCATTAATTACCATGCTTACCAGTACGGCTCAAGCCAATGTAGAAGGTATTGTTAGCCGCTTTGTGCTGCCAGAAGATCCTGAAATTAATCAAATTGTACTGCTGACAAAACAAGGGCGCATTAAGCGTCTGGCTTTGGAGGAATTTGCTAATCTCAGTCGGCGCGGAATTACGATTTTAAAACTCAAAGATGATGATGAATTGTCTTTTACTGAGTTTACCACAACAGGTCAACATCTGATTTTAGCCAGTTCTGGCGGCCGCTTGTTGCGATTTGCTGTTAATGATGAACAATTGCCAATTATGGGACGTGCAGCAATGGGTTTACAAGCTTTCCGTTTGGTAAAAAATCAGCAAATGGTCGGCTGTGCGAATGTTGGTAAAGATGATCAGTTATTGCTGGTTACTCAAGAAGGATACGCCAAGCGAATACCCGCCAGCAATTTAAGAGCAGCTAATCGTGGTGATTTAGGTCTACAAATCCTCAAGTTTCATAACAAAACTGATCATTTAGCGGGAATGGTACGTGCTATCTCTGGTACAGAGGTGGTAATAGTTACTAACAAGGAGCGAGTGGTCAGAATACCTGTGGACTCTGTGCCGATGCTAGATAGAGATGCTAAGGGTGAAAGTGTTTTACAAGTCAACCGAGATGAGGTAATTATCAGCGTTTTTGAGGTGCGATCATAAATTTAGAAGTTTAGCTTGGAAGTTCAGGGTGACAACATTCTTGTCACCTGTTGGCTAATCAATTTATAAGATTTGTTAAATTATGTTCACAAATCTCTACACAAACATAAATCAATATTGCATTTCTGAAAAAAATTGTTATATTAGTTTACATAAGGCAATAAAGCTTAGTAAATATAGTTTGGAGTGCGAACCATGACTAATGCAACAAAAACTATTACTTCTGTACCTGAAGATCGCAATGCTTGGCGTTGGGGCTTTACTCCCCAAGCTGAAATTTGGAATGGTCGCTTGGCAATGATTGGCTTTTTAGCAGCAACTTTAATTGAGTTGTTCTCTGGCCAAGGCTTCCTGCACTTCTGGGGTATTCTGTAAATTTTGAAATGCAAATTTTTCTGTAAACTAAAAAACCTGGTAGTTAATTACAACCACCAGGTTTTTCAGTTTTTAGGAGTCAGAAGGCAGGAGTTCAAGGAGTCAGAAGTTCAAGGAGTCAGGAGAAAGATAAATATTTCCTGTTTCTTGTTTTCACAGTCACCAGTCACCAGTCACCAGTCACCAGTCACCAGTCACCAGTCCCCAGTCACCAGTCCCCAGTCACCAGTCACCAGTCACCAGTCACCAGTCACCAGTCCCCAGTCACCAGTCCCCTTACCGAATATACTCCTTGAGGACGCTGTTACGATTGGGGTGACGTAACTTGCGGAGTGCTTTGGCCTCTATTTGGCGGATGCGTTCACGGGTAACGTTGAAAATCTGTCCGATTTCTTCCAAGGTTTTCATGCGACCATCATCTAAGCCGTAGCGTAATCTCAACACATCTCTTTCACGAGGACTGAGACTATCGAGGACTTTTTCTAGGTCTTCACGGAGTAAGTTCTTAGAAACTTGATCTTCTGGTGTTTCGCCATCAGATTCAATAAAATCGCCTAAACGGGAATCTTCTTCTTTACCAATGGGTGTTTCTAATGAAATGGGCAACTGGGCTGACTTAGCAATAAACCGCAGTTTCTCAATAGTCATTTCCATGCGAGTCGCAATTTCTTCTTCCGTAGGTTTGCGACCCATTTCTTGAGATAATAGCTTGGTAGTTTTCTTGATCCGTGATATAGTTTCGTAGAGGTGAACTGGTAGACGGATAGTACGAGATTGATCAGCGATCGCTCTTGTAATTGCTTGTCTAATCCACCATGTAGCGTAGGTAGAAAACTTATAACCTTTCTCATGGTCAAATTTTTCTGCTGCCCGAATCAAACCCAGGCTACCTTCTTGAATTAAGTCTTGGAAGGATAAGCCACGATTCATATATTTTTTAGCAATGGAAACCACAAGCCGCAGGTTCGATTGCACCATTTTATCTTTCGCCCGACGGCCTACGTGCAGACGATAACGGAAAGTTGGTAATGGCAGTTGTACCGCTTCTGCCCATTCCTTAAATTCGGGTTCTCGTTCTAACTGTTCGTACAGATGATCCCTTACTCTTTCTAATTCCAGTAAATCAGCGATTTTCCGCGCCAGTTCAATTTCTTCGTCTGCGCGTAATAAACGAATCCGACCGATTTCTTGCAGGTAAAGGCGAATCGAGTCTTCGGTAAAGTGTTTTTTCTTGCTTTGTGTCCGACGACGCGATTTAGCGGCTTTTCCAGACTTTGCGTCGTCCTCATCAGTCTGAGGCTCTAAAAAATCATCAATATCGCCGTCATCAACTAGCAGTAAGTCCTCTTCATCCTCGATTAATAAGAGTTCTTCTTCGATATCAGGCGTATTTATTTCTAGGTCAGGCCGATAATCAATATCGAGTACGTTGTTAGCCTGGTTCATGCCGCGTTCCTCATGCTCCTTGCAGAATCAATTACTCAAAATGTGGTTACTGCTCTTGTGATCGAGCTTTTTTTCACCGAAATATAGGCTTTTGGCTAATTTGCCTATGATCTTTCCCATTTCCTCTCAATGGAGGCGCAGTTGTTTACTTTAATGGCAAAAATCACTTTTATGTGAGTTGCTCTGAAAAAGTAAAACTAATCGCTGTTGCCGTTATACACAACTTCTGATTCACTGGTCTAAAACCAGATGCACCTTAATCAAGAAATTAACCACTTCAGACATAATGGATATGACTGCGGGCAGATTTACCTGTTAAGACTGTTCTGATTGTAGCCTGTTTCACAGAAATTGTAATCTTTTTGTGTGTTAATAACGAACTCATTTACTAAGATGAAGCCACTTTTATCAAAAAGACATTAAAAACGGTAGTCACACCATTAAATCTTGTTGGAAACTTTTTGAATTTGCAGTGGCATTCTCATTAGATTAAAAGGTAGGCGCACTTGCTATGGGGAGATTTTCAACCCCAAGTAAAACAATAGTTTTCTGAGTTTCCTGGCAACAGCACATTGGAGGTTCACTCAAGTGAGCAGTTATTGATGCACCCCCATGTTTACCATTCCTTCATAAATTACTTATTTGAGATAGCAAAACTAGGTTAACCGCTGAGTATATAGGGCAATAGTGTAACAGTGGTGATGCTTGTTTCCAAACACCAAGCCTTGTATATGCTATGTTCATAACCTGAACTAAGGAGTTAAGGTTTTGGGATAATAAGCCGATTGACAGATGAATTTAGAGTTTTCTCTTTTCGGCCTTATTAACACATTAGCGCAATGTGAAGATTTCAACCCTATGCAGCTTGACAAACTGTTCCTATTGTATACAAAGATATTTTAATCAGTCGAGAAATAATTTGTCATTGGATATGCTAAACAATTTACCTACTTATGAAAAAAGTGCATCGGATACATAATACAAATCGCCAGCTTTCAGCTATCAGTAAGTGGCGACGCTATGCTGCCTTCGGAGCTTTCGCTGTTTTCGCTACGCTAACAGCAAATCTATATTTTTTACCATAGCGGTATATGACAATATTGGCAAATTTATTGTTAGTAGTTTTCCTGTGCGAAGGTATATATTAGCACCTTAATATTTTAAATGACTGCTATTTTTATTTGCCAAGCAGGGTATTTTTACTTGTTTTATAAGTATTTTATAAGTATACTACATTTATTTTCCAAAACTTGCTTCATTATAAGAAAATCGAGTGAGCCAAAACCACGCCCGATCAATTATCAGAACTTGGTGGAGATACTTTATCGTACTTGAGGCGGTGGATGTGGGCGAACGGCTTGTTAAATACTAGTATTTTAACACAGCTATTAGTAATTAATCTCACCCATACATCCATTGGATGTAGGGCGAGTTATATAACTAGATTCAAGATAACAAATTAGATATCTAGATCTGTGAGGTTTAGTTTAGAACCATAGGTTTCAATAAACTCCCGTCTGGGTGCAACGCGATCGCCCATTAAAATGGTAAATATTCGATCTGCTTCCGCTGCGTCTTCTATCTCTACTTGTTTTAGTGTCCTGGTTTCTGGGTTCATGGTTGTTGTCCACAGTTGTTCGGGCATCATTTCCCCTAAACCTTTAAAACGCTGGATGGTATAGTTAGCGTTAGCTGGTAAGGTAGCAATGTGTTGTTGTAATTCGCGATCGCTATAACAATACTGGTAGTTTTTGCCCCTTTCTACTTTATATAGTGGTGGACAAGCAATATAGATGAAACCTTGTTCAATGAGCGATCGCTGATAGCGATAGAAGAATGTTAACAACAAAGTTCGGATGTGCGCCCCATCTACGTCAGCATCAGTCATAATTACCACACGATGATAGCGTAATTGTGAGGCATCAAATTCTTCACCTTTAACGCCTAAACCCAATGCTGTAATTAAAGATTGAACTTCGTTGTTTTTGTAGATTTTTGCGTCGTCGGTTTTTTCAATGTTGAGAATTTTACCACGTAGGGGCAGGATAGCTTGAGTTCGGCGATCGCGTCCTTGTTTTGCGCTTCCACCCGCTGAATCACCTTCCACGATGAATATCTCCGATTCGGCGGGGTCACGAGAGCTACAATCTGCTAATTTACCGGGTAAAGGGGATGATTCCAGTACAGACTTTCTTCTAACTAACTCTCTTGCGTGACGTGCTGCTTCTGCGGCTTTAAAAGCTTGAATAGCCTTATCTAGAATAGAATCAGCAACAGTAGGATGAAATTCTAGGTATTCAGTCAGGACTTCTCCTACGAAAGAATCAACAATACCCCGGACTTCCGTATTACCAAGTTTAGTTTTAGTTTGTCCTTCAAACTCAGGATCAGGGACTTTAACGGAAATAACTGCGGTTAAACCTTCGCGGACGTGTTCACCACTGAGATTAGATTCATTTTCTTTAATTTTATTCCGCTTGCGGGCGGTCGCATTTAAAGTTCTAGTCAGAACAGTTTTTAAACCTTCTAAATGAGTACCGCCGTCAATAGTACGGATATTATTAGCAAAACCTAAGACATTATCAGTATAGGCATCAGTACACCATTGTAAGGCAACTTCCACCTGAACATTATTCCTTTCCCCCTGCACATAAATAATTTCTTCGTGTAAAGGTTGTTTTTCCCGGTTCATGTAGGCGACGTATTCTTTAATACCGCCTTTGTATTCATAAGTTTCTACCTTGGGTGCATCACTTTTGATAACTTCTAAACGATGATCTGTAAAGGTAATTTTTACACCTGCGTTGAGATAGGCTAACTCCCGCAGACGACCTGCTAAAGTGATATAATCAAATTCAGTACCAGTAGTAAAAATTTGCTCATCTGGTTTAAAAGTAACAGAAGTACCGGTCTGGGGTTCTTTATGTGGTTTTGCTTGCAGATCAGTAACAGGTATACCCCTTTCATAGCGTTGGTTATGTACCTTGTGATCACGCCAAACAGTTACTTCTACAAACTCAGAAAGGGCGTTAACAACAGAAATACCCACACCGTGTAAACCACCAGATACTTTGTAGCCACCGCCACCAAACTTACCACCAGCATGAAGAACAGTTAACACCGTTTCCAAAGCTGATTTTCCAGTTTTCGGGTGAATATCCGTAGGAATACCCCGACCATCATCTGTAACTGTAACAGAACCATCAGCATTGATATCCACTTCAACATGAGTACAATAACCAGCCAAAGCTTCATCAACAGAGTTGTCCACTACCTCGTAAACTAAATGATGTAGTCCTCGCGGTCCTGTAGAACCAATGTACATCCCTGGTCGTTTACGGACGGCTTCCAGACCTTCCAGAACTTGAATCTGATCGGCACTGTAACTGCTCGTCATGAAAATTCTCCTGATAAAAAGGGGTTTAATTCGCCAAAAGGCTAAAAAAGTAAAATCACCCCAAAATTATAACACAAAAGCCTTAATGCCGTCTCTAGAGCAATTTAATAGCAAATTTATATAGGGGGTGGAATAGGCTGGGGACTGGTGATTGGGGACTGATGAAGATTAATATAACCCAATGACTAATAACTAATTACTAATGACTAAATTAATTGTGATTTGTGGTGCGACAGCGACAGGAAAATCTGGATTAGCGTTAAGTTTAGCAGAAAGATTAGGTTCTGTCATTCTCAGTGCTGATTCCCGTCAAGTATACCGCGAGTTTGACATTGGAACTGCTAAACCAACGCGGGAAGAACAGAAATTAATCCCCCATTATTTGATTGATATCTGTGAACCGACTGAAACAATGACAGTAGCAGATTATCAGGAACAAACACAACAGTTAATAGATAATTTGGGAGTTTCTCCATTATTGTTGGTAGGTGGGACAGGTTTATATATACGTGCTATAGTGCAGGGAATGAAAATTCCCAGAGTTTCACCACAACCAGAATTGCGATCGCAACTAGAATCATTAGGTCAACATCAACTTTACCAGATGTTAAAACAAGTTGATCCTATAGCAGTGCAAAAAATTCATGCTAACGATTTAGTGCGGACATTAAGAGCATTAGAAGTATATTATGTCACGGGTTGTCCCATGTCTGAACAACAGGGAGAAAACCCCCCAAATTATCCAATTTTACAAATTTATTTAGATTGTGAACCAGAAATTCTAGATGTGAGGATTCGCCAACGTACTGAACAAATGATAGCAGATGGTTTAGTGGGTGAAGTTGAATATTTATGTCAAAAATATGGTGTTGATTTACCATTATTGAATACTTTAGGTTATCAAGAAATCAAACAGTATTTAGCAGGAGAAATTAATTTAGAAGAAGCAACAGATTTAATAGCTTTGCACACACGACAATTTGCCAAACGTCAACGTACTTGGTTTAGACAAACTTCTAATTTGGAATATTTTAATGTTGCGGATTCTGATTTATTAGAACAAGTTTGGGAAAGAATAAATGAGTTTGTCTGATTCTGACAAAAATCCTAAAAAACCGAAATTCAAATAAACAAACTAGGAGAAACCTTAAAATATTCTCCCAAAGCTTTAGCTTGTGCTTTACTAATGGAACGTTTACCATTAACCATTTCCGAAACCACACCACTACTAGAACCGAGAATACGCACTAAGTCAGCTTGACGAAGTCCACTAGATTCCAGGAGATGTTGTAATATTTCATGAGGTGTAGATTCATCCATTGGATAATGTTCTTCCTCATAATCTTCAATTAATTTCACAAGCAATTTATCTAATTTTCGCTCTTCTGGAGTCAGATTTTTCTTAAAAGTTAGAAATTCAGCAACTTTTAAAAGACGTTCATACTCTTCCTCAGTTTCAATTACTTGAGGAGCGACCTCTGCTAGTAATTGACTATAGGTTTTATTATCAAAAGTAATCATCATTTTTCCATTTCTCTTTACTATATTCAGCGTGAGTTAGCAAGTATTTGTAGAAAACCTTTTGTGTTGCATAATTAATCCCGACAATTAAACGGTAATCATTACCTTTGATATTGAAAACAGTGAAATTACCAACTGCTTCAGTATCACGGTAAACTTTACGCACATCCTCTAAATTTTGCCATTCAGCTTTTTTAACAGTTGTATTCCAATCTTCAATTTGTTTTTTGATATCAGGATATTTTGCTGCATCATTGCGGAGGGTGCGAATGGAAATTAAGTGCATAGATTTTGGGTTTAGTTTTTAACTTTTTCTGATTTGTGTATGTGTAGATCATCGTTCCGCTTTCACTTTTGGTTTATAACGAAACTCATTATACTCTCAAAATGAAAGCAAAATGTCAATAGTCTATCAAACCTGACGAAAAATCTCTCTTAAACCCTCTTCTCTTCGTATCCTTCGCTTCTACCCTTCGGGAACACCTCCGGTGAACGTGGTTAAATCTCCACAAACTCCAAAAAAACCCGAAAACCCTCTTCTCTTCGCGTCCTTCGTGTCTTCGTGGTTCATTCCTCAAAAACCCTTGACACCCAACGACAATCAAGGTATAATACACATCAAATAGAAGGGGAGTAGCTGCTGGCAAAAGCCAGTGCATCTGAATCAACATACTGGTGATGAGCCTGGTTCAGATGGCGAATAATAAAGTATTTGAAAGCGAGACCTTCACTGAGTTCACACAAAAACAGTGTGTGAGCTTCAGTGAGGTCATAAAAACTCTCATTAGAAGCTCCACACAGGTAAAAAATCCTACAGGAGCAACAGAGAGTGTTAACAGCCTTCACCGCAGGTTTATTATTAATTACCATATCCGAACTAGGTGATAAAACCTTTTTTATCGCCGTCATTCTCTCTATGCAGCACTCCAGAAAAATAGTGTTTGCAGGGGTAACAGCAGCCTTAGCAGCAATGACAGTATTATCAGTGATATTTGGGCAAATACTGTCAGTTTTAACACAAGGTTCAAAAATATATGTACACTATGCAGAAATAGTATTATTTATTGCCTTTGGTTTAAAACTGCTTTACGATGGCTGGAAAATGCCAGCTAAAGCCGATGAAGAAGTTATAGACGAGGCAAAAGAAGCAGTAGAAAAGGCGGAGTTAGACAGTAAGCAGAAAAGTACCTGGTCAATATTACTGAAATCTTTTGTATTAACATTTATAGCTGAATGGGGCGATCGCACACAAATAGCCACCATAGCCCTAGCAGCAAGTAACAACGCCATAGGTGTCACAGCAGGAGCAATATTAGGACATTCAATTTGTGCAGCGATCGCTGTCATTGGTGGTAAATTAATTGCAGGTAGAATTTCCGAAAAACAAATAACCCTCCTGGGAGGCATTTTATTTATTATCTTCGGTATCGTCGCCGCCATAGAAGGAAACTAGGAGACAGGAGGCAAAAGGCAGGGGAAGAAGCAGGGGAGCAGGGAGCAGGGGAGCAGGGAGCAGGGGGAAATTATTTGTAAGCTGTTGTGCATTTAATTTGTATAAGTGGAACAGGCATCTTGCCTGTTAAACAAGAGTTCAGAATATTAGGATTATACAATTTAGCTGTGTAACAGCTTATTTTTCCCAATACCCAATGCCCATCCTCATGGACTCGGTGTACTTTCCGGTGATGCTGCGGGGGTAGGACTAGGCATTGCTGCTGCCTTGTTAATTTCATCTTTATACTGAGCAGGAGCTAAAGCCGTAGCACTATCAAACAAAGGTTTTGCTTCATCGAGCTTACCCTGTTCTTTTAAAAGCATCGCCTTTGCTAACACAGGACGAAAATCTTGAGGATCTTTTTTAATTGCTTGCTCGTATAAAGAGATAGCTTGAGTCTCATTTTTCTGTAAAGCGTGAACACTGCCTAAAAGTATCTGTACAGCAACAACATCAACACTTCCAGACTGAATGGAATTTGCTTGAGTTGCTGTAGATAAAGTTTCTTGTAACAAGCCAATAGCCGCTTCTGGGCGCTCTTGACTGAGTTGTAAATTTACCATTCCCTGTAAAGCCTTGAGATCACCGGGTTTGGTTGCTAAAATAGAACGATAAGTTTGGGCTGCTCCTTCATTATCGCCTATTTCCTGCTTTGTTTGTGCTAGTAAAACCCCATACTCCGACTGCTGTGGATTCAATTTAGCCAACTTTTCCAAAGGTTCAATTACCGCTTGGATATCAGCATTTTTAACTTCACCTCTGCCTTTTTGATTGAGTAATTGTAACCTTGCTTGTAAAAGACCTTTAAGTGCAGCTTGATTTTCAGGTTCTCGTTGCAAAACTAGCTCCAAACCGCGAATTTCATCTGCTAACTTTGACTTTTGCTGAGATAAACTAGAATTAGTAGAGTTGCTGCTAGTATTTTGTGCTAAGGGTTGAGAATCATTGAAAGCCCCAATGATGGGTATAATAGAAACCCCAATAAACGCCGCAACTGCCAGAAGTAAGACAACCTGAATTATCCACCGATTACGTGGTTGAGACACAATTTTTTTCCTTTTGGTAAATTTGAGGGAAATAAATCGAAATTAATGAAATTAATATTTACACAAAGCACAAAGTTAAAATTTTCCAAAACTTTGCGGAATACGGTTATTTCACTGTGAATTTTATAACAAAAAACTATCTAGACTGTTAAAGTAAGTGATGACTTTAGGAGGAGCATTCAGAATTATAGCTATGCTATGCTTCCGAAACTAGAGTAAAGGCGCTAAATGACACATTTAGTCTCTAAATGAGAAATTTCGCGCCTTTGTGTTCGCACAACCCACTCTATAATGGCCAGATTAAAAGGAAATATACTTTTATCAGCCATAAAAACGCTCTTTCCATCTGCTTTTGTCAAATCCCATAATGGGATGTGTCTCCGCCGCAAGGAGTTTTTATGAATTCCGACCTGATGCCGTCTCCTGAATCTTCCAATTCTACAGCCTCTAACCAGGCTCCAGCTAAAATTGACTTAACAGCTAAGTCATCAAAACCGGATAGTTCACCTGTTAAACCTAACGAGAGTGATATTAATGGGAATTTGGCTCATCGCCAACAACCGATCCCACCTCCAAGCGAACCATTGCAGTACCGAGCCATTGGTTTAGTCCGGGGGCGCTACTCTCCCAGCAGTGAACAGTTTACCCAAGGAACACTGATCACATCTGATGGTGTGGAGCTAAATGCCGTCCTTTTAGGGCGGATTATGAGTTTAGTCAAAAATCACCTGGACTTAGAAAAACAACATCTCTGGGTAGTTTATCCCCGCACCAGACAAGAAAATGACTCACTACACATCCAAATTGTTGGAGTTTGGGAACCAGAAAATCTGGCTAAAAATTCCCCAGATGAGGATGGCAAAAAATCGGGTTCACAAGCTTTAGAGAGACCCGAAAATGGTGCTGCCAAGAAATCTACTCGCCAAACTGCTGCTAAAGAAGAAATTTCCCAGCCCGTAAAAGCTTCATCAGAAATTCCTGATGGAGAATTTTCTGTGCGTGGTGAGGTAGTTTACCAATCTTTTGACGCTAAGAGTTTGGTAGTTAAAATCAAGCAAGCTCCACGGAAACCAACTGACAAACCCAAGTATTTTAAGTTGAAAATGCGGGGTGTGCTGGCTACCAAAGCTGTGGGCAAATTTTGGGATTTCAAAGTCAAGCGCGAAGCTGATGTATTGATAGTAGAAACTGCTGAAGCGATCGCTGATTTACCCAAAAAACGCAAACCACCATTCAAAGGTGGACCCCGTGCTGGTGGTGGCAGAAAACCATTTCCCCCCAGACGCGATGGAGAAACTCCACGTCCCATCAAGAAAATAGGTGGAGAAACCTCTGCGGTGTCTAAACCTGTACCAAAAACACCTGCTCCTAAGCCAGTGAAAAAGCCGAAACCTCAAGAATAGAAACTGGGGACTGGGG
>NZ_JACJUZ010000126.1:0-6983 GCF_014299995.1 Sphaerospermopsis sp. LEGE 00249
GAACTGCTTGCAGCAGCGCTTCGCTATCGCTACCTAAACTTTAGACCATTTTGTATTAAAATTATCCTCAAAGGTCTTCAAAAATCCGAAATTACCGATTGTGACACTGGGGGGTGCGGAATGTGGGTTTGATATCTCTGGGTTTTACATTTATTCAGCATCCCCTAAATTAATGTCAGAAGTCGGGGATCTTTGAGTTATGCTATACTAACTTAAACGTAGTCGTTATGAGTTTGTATAATAGTATGACAAATTCCCCAGTAGAAAACCCCAAAGTAGAAAACCTAGTCATTATCGGTTCTGGTCCCGCTGGTTACACCGCAGCTATCTATGCAGGAAGGGCAAATTTAAAACCCTTAGTATTTGAAGGTTTCCAAGCAGGTGGTTTACCCGGTGGGCAACTGATGACAACCACCGAAGTTGAGAACTTCCCAGGGTTTCCCCAAGGTATCACCGGACCAGACTTGATGGATAACATGAAAGCCCAAGCAGAACGGTGGGGCGCAGAATTATATACTGAAGATGTGATATCAGTTGATTTGAGTCAACGTCCTTTTACTATCCGTTCCCAAGAAAGGGAAGTAAAAGCCCATAGTTTAATTATCGCTACCGGTGCAACAGCTAAACGTTTAGGTTTACCCAGTGAACATCAATTTTGGAGTCGGGGAATTTCCGCTTGTGCTATATGTGATGGTGCAACTCCTCTATTTCGTAATACGGAGTTAGGGATTATTGGTGCGGGAGACTCAGCAGCAGAAGAAGCTATTTATTTAACTAAATATGCTTCTTTGGTGCATTTGTTAGTGCGTTCTGATAAAATGCGGGCTTCTAAAGCTATGCAAGACAGAGTTTTGAGTAACCCGAAAATTAAAATACATTGGCACACCGAAGCAGTAGATGTAATTGGTGAAGAAAGTATAAATGGTGTGCAAGTGCGTAATAATCAAACCGGGGAAGAAAGCACTATTCCCGCTAAAGGTTTATTTTACGCCATTGGTCACAAGCCCAATACAGAGTTATTTCAGGGACAATTAGAACTGGATGAGGTGGGGTACATAACCACTAAACATGGTGGATTAGAGACTAGCTTAGAGGGTGTATTTGCAGCCGGTGACGTGCAAGACCATGAATTTAGACAAGCGATTACAGCAGCAGGTACTGGTTGTATGGCGGCCATGTTAGCGGAAAGATGGTTATCATCAAAGAATTTAATTCATGAATTTCATCAAACCCAAATTGAAGGAACAACACCCCACCCAGAAACCGAGAAAGCAGAAACAGAAGCGGAATTTAATTTGCAAGCAACACGCCATAATGGGGGTTATGCTTTAAGAAAATTATTCCATGAGAGCGATCGCGTGTTGTTGGTAAAATATGTTTCTCCTGGTTGTGGTCCTTGTCACACCTTGAAACCAATCTTAAATAAAGTCGTCGATGAATTTGATGGTAAGATTCACTTTGTAGAAATTGACATTGACCAAGATCGAGACATAGCAGAAAATGCCGGCATCATAGGAACACCGACAGTACAGATATTTAAGAATAAGGAATTGGTAAAAGAAGTGAAAGGTGTAAAACAGAAAAGTGAATATCGACAGATGATAGAAAGTAATTTGTAGGGACAGGGGACAGGGGACTGGTGACTGGTGACTGGGTTAAGATTAATAACCCAATTACCAATCACCAATTACCAATTACCAATTACCAATTACCAATCACCAAACAAACAATATGATAACTATTCAAACCAAAGAATCTAAATTATGATTCAAACTTTACCTGAAACTAAATTAGTTACTTTTGCAGAGTTTATCGAGTGGTATCCAGATACAGGATTACGCTATGAATTACATGATGGAGTAATTATAGAAATGACACCACCCGTAGGAGAACATGAAGAAATTATTGGCTTTTTAGTTGAAGAAATAGTCACAGAATATAAACGTCTAAAACTTCCTTATTTCATTCCTAAAACAGCTTTTATCAAACCACCAGAAAAAGAATCAGGATACTTACCAGATATAATATTGTTAAATCGTTCTAATTTAATTAATGAACCTTTATGGAAAAAATCATCTACAATTAGTGAATCAGCTTCAATTCCTTTAGTAGTTGAAGTTGTCAGTACAAACTGGCGTGATGATTACCATAAAAAACTTGCTGACTATGAAGAAATGGGTATTGTGGAATATTGGATTGTAGATTATGCTGCTTTAGGTGGTAGAGTATTTATTGGCAATCCTAAACAACCAACTATTTCACTTTATCAACTGATAGAAGGAGAATATCAAGTTAGTCAATTTAGAGATGATGATTTAATAATATCACCAACTTTCCCAGAGTTAAAATTAACTGCTAATCAAATTTTTCAAGCTAGTTTGTAAGAGTGTAGATTATAATATAATTTTCATATAATTTTCATGCAAGTATAATGTAAATATTCAGCCGTCATCAGGAGTCAAAACCATGCAAGAACAAATAACCGAGTATCAACAAGAACTAACAGAACGTATTTCCACATTAGTGGATAAATTATTTCAAGGAAGTAGTTTCTACAAAGTCAAATTAGACCAATATGAAATGACCGAAATGCTGATAGAATTATTTGGTAGATTGTCACCAGAGGAAATGAGAGCAATTAAAGAACATGATTTAACCAGAAGAATTGATAAAATTCTTGTATTAGAAGCTGTTGCAGGGACATTGAACGACTTATCACCCGAAGAAATAGCGATTTTTGATGCAGCGGTAGAAGGAAAATAACACTGTGAATTATTTACTAGATTCAAATATCGTTAGTTACATTTTAAAAAAGAATGCAACTGTAAATAAGAAACTCCGACAAGTCAATAGTCAAGGAGGAAAGATATTTATTAGTTGCATTACTTACTATGAAATAAAAAGAGGGCTTTTATCCATTAATGCTGTCAAACAATTAGGTGAGTTTCATGTATTTTTTCAAAAATATCAAACATTATTTTTAGAGGATTTAGAAATCATTGAAAAATCCTGTGAAATTCACGCTAAGTTAAAAAAACAAGGTACACCTATTCAAGATGCAGACGTTTTAATAGCAGCAACAGCAATTATCTTAGATTTAATTCTTGTTTCTAATGATTCCGATTTATCCAGAATTGAAGGACTTAAATTAGAAAATTGGTTATTGTAAAAAATTGGTTATTGTAATATATAATTTATATTTTTACAGCCGTTTCCTAAGTTATGAGGTACAAGGTTAACAGGCAAGATGCCTGTTCCACAAGGGTTAGAAAAAAATTACCATCATAATTATATTACCATGACTATTACAAAAAGCCGCATACCAAGATTTTTAAACTTTGCTAAATCTAACCTATCCCAGCGATTTATGTTGATAGGTTTAGCAATGACTTTATTTTTTATCTTTTTAGCCTTTTTTGCCCCAGTTTTCCAACAGTGGGGATGGTTACAAAACCCCAAAGAATTTTTAAGTAACCCTATTCATGACGCACCTTCCCTTAAACATTGGTTTGGTACAAGTCGCTTGGGTTATGATGTCTTTTCCAGAACAATTTTTGGCGCACAAGCAGCACTGCAAGTAGTGATTTTAGCCACTGCATTAAGTATGGTTGTGGGTGTACCCTTGGGAATGGTAAGTGGTTATTTAGGAGGAAAATTAGATAAAACTTTACTATTTCTCATGGATAGCATTTACACTTTACCGGGTTTGCTGCTATCTGTTACCTTAGCTTTTGTGGTAGGGAGAGGAATATTAAATGCGGCGATCGCCATTAGTATTGCTTACATTCCCCAATATTATCGCGTTGTGCGTAACCACACCGTCAGCGTTAAAACCGAAGTCTACATCGAAGCAGCGCAAGCAATGGGCGCTTCTACCTGGATTGTATTATCAAGATATCTATTTTTCAACGTTATTCAAAGTGTCCCCGTCCTCTTTACCCTTAACGCAGCAGATGCCATATTAGTATTAGGTGGTTTAGGTTTTTTGGGTTTAGGACTACCCGAAGATGTACCCGAATGGGGTTATGATTTAAAACAAGCTCTGGAAGCACTACCTACAGGTATTTGGTGGACCACTCTTTTTCCCGGTTTAGCAATGACTATCATGGTAGTAGGGTTATCACTACTTGGGGAAGGGTTGAATGAGTTTGTCAATCCTCGTTTGAGAAGAGAAAATAGATGACTGGTGACTGGTGACTGGTGACTGGTGACTGGGTGAGAAAAACTAAGTCTTTCTCCTGACTCTTGATAACTAACAACAAAACTGAGATACTTCTGTGAACGATAAATTTACTTTAATTGCAGCTGCTACCGGTGGATTAATGCTTTCCGTTGCTTTATCTGGTATATTAAAAGGCGCACCGCTGATAACTTCGGAAAAATCTCATATTAAGTCTTACACTGTTGCTAATGTGCAGATTCTTACTAAAAAGAATTAATTCCTAATCCATACTAACCATCGTTCCTGTACAACTTGCTCCCGTAGAAGTTAAACTAGGAGCAGTAATAGGATTATTAGCTAATGTTCCTGCGGTTTGACAAGCAACAGCTAAAGTAAGTCCACTGGAAAGAACAGTTACACCACCATTAAAACCTTTAAGCGCAGCAGCGTCATTAGCTACTGCTGTAATCGTAGTAGTATTAATATCTGCTGTAATGTTATAATTGTAATTATTGGTTACAGTAGGAATACCCAGTTGTAAAGTCTCTATATCCCCAGCGAAAGCTGAATTTTCCATTCTGTAAGCTTGTTGCGCTCTATTAAATGCGCCTACATAAGTTTTAGCTTCTGATTGTTGTGCTTTTGCAGCTTGACTTAGGAAGGAAGGAAGAGCGATCGCTGATAGAATACCAATCAGAATAAATACAATTAACAATTCAATAATCGTAAAACCTGCATTATCTTGATTTTTGATCAGTAGATGCTGCATCAACTTAGCTTTTATGGTTAGTTTCATAGTGGTTTCTTTGGGGATGAGAGAATTTTTGTTACCTCTATGAATAAATTACCCAATTTAAATTATTTTTGTATACATAACCCAAATTGCTAGTTATGAGGAAGAGCGATAGCTACGCTGCACTTCGTGAACGCCAGGGGGGAATTTGTGAAGGCAGTGGGTGAATAAAGTAATAAAATCCCCTCCAGTCAGAAAAAAAGGAGGGGTGTATGTTAAAAGAAATAATTGCCATCTATGCTATCACAGATGACTTATTGAAAGCGATTGGACATGAAGAAGATAGTCGTAGAGTCATGAGTGATGCAGAAATTATCACAACGGCTATATGTGCAGCGATGTTCTTTAATGGCAACCATAGTAAGGCTTGTACTTACATGAAAGAACATGGTTTGATTCCAAATATGTTAGATAAATCACGATTTAACAGGAGATTGCACGGAGTTTTTATGTTAATGAACGATTTATTTCATCAAATGGGAATGATACTGAAAGAAATTAGTGATGATATTGAGTATCTTTTAGACTCATTTCCAGTACCTATGTGTGATAATATCCGCATTTTTAATGTCAAGTTAATTGAGTCAGAAAAGTACCGGGGTTACATGGCATCGAAAAAAAGATACTTCTATGCTGTGCGAGTCCAATTATTAACAACTAAAACGGGAATTCCTGTGGAATTTGTATTTTTACCTGGGAGTGCCAATGATGTACGTGGGTTAAATGCCTTACCCCTAAATTTACCCCCAGGGAGCGAAATTTATGGCGATGCAGCTTACACAGATTACACCATTGAAGATGACCTAGAACACACGAGTCAAATTAGTTTGAAAGTGATGCGGAAACAAAAATCTAAACGTCCAGATCCTCCTTGGATTCAATATATAAAACAACATACTCGTCATTATATTGAAACCGTATTTAGTTCAATTACAATTGATTTTCCCAAATCCATTCATGCTGTCACCTATCAAGGGTTTTTACTGAAAGTTCAGGCATTTATTTTTGCCTTCACTCTGCAAGAAGCATTTATCTAATCAGTTACTATTCATACTTTTAATTTCATTATTACTGACCGTCGCTTCTGCATTCCAGGAGTCAATTTTTGATGACTTTCTTTCCATTTGAATCTCTACCGGCTACTTGGGTTATTACTTTATTGACCCATTTATTTCCCAAACTTCACCCTAGCGTTCACGAAGTGCAGCGTAGCTATCGCTCTTCCTCATAACTAGCAACTTGGGTTAGTAAAGGTTTTGGTAAGTAATTAGCTCCGAAAACGGTATTGCATCAACTTAGAAAGTTTTACATTTTTGAGGTCATCAAAATAGTAATATTCTCCTCGCATTTTTACATTTTGACTCAGGCTAACTGGAGGCATATTTACCGCTAAATGAGTGCTTGAACTAGAATCCGCATTAAGGGGTCTAAGTCATCAGGAACACGATAACTATCAAGTCCTTGAATGAGATGTTTATTAATGCGATCTAGTTGAGCAAATTCCCAGATTTTGCCAGTGGTAACTGAACCAATAATGTGAGTTTGTTGTGGATTTTCTTGCCATTGATCTAGGGCGATTAATTCTGCAAAAAGTTGTGTCATACCATAATCTAAATCTTCTTTTTTAGCTTCAATTACTAAGAGGTTATGGCGATTTTTGATGAGATAATCAAAGTAACCTTGTAGTTGTTCACTGACTTTAATTTGATATTCAATTCTCACCTATGATTTTGTATAGTGAACTAAGTCTAAAATGATGGGAGAAATTAATACTTCTCTGCGACTTGTTTCATTAGCTAAATCAAAGTATGGGAGAATTTCATCAAGTCTTTCTTGCAGTTCTGTTAATCGGTCTAGGTTGTGTTGATATTGGGGTAAATTCAAACGTTTTCGAGTGAATGTATAGTAGTTTAACTTAAGAATGAGACAAAAAGAGTATAAGATTGAAGAGAGAAGGTATGGGAGTAGAAATCATGGCTTATAGTTTAGATTTAAGACAAAAAGTAATAGATTATATAGAAAATGGTG
>NZ_JACJUZ010000009.1:0-95010 GCF_014299995.1 Sphaerospermopsis sp. LEGE 00249
CAAAAAGACTACCACCATCATTGCTTGGTTTTCGCGTCGGCAATAGTCTCAATTCAATACTTGATATCACCGTATTATATATCAAGTAGTTGATTTTTTCCTAAAAATATATTGATTTTTGTCAATACAAGTATAGTTTTGTCTATGAAATTGTCAACTTAGGACTTGCTCACTTCTTTAATAAAATTCCTTCCTCTTCCCCTCTTCCCTTCGCGTTCTTCGCGTTCTTCGTGGTTCAATAACTTTGCGCCTTTGCGTCTTTGCGTGAGAAAAAATAGGGGCAGGAAAACCCACCCCCATAAAAATTAAGTCACACCAAAAACGATCACCAAGCCCAGAACAGCCCCAAAAACAATTAAGGCATAGAACTGAACCCGACCGCTTTCCAGGTACTTCAAACCTTCACCACTAACAAGAGTAAAGAAACCAGTCAAATTAACCGCACCATCAACAACGCGGAAATCAACTTCCATCACTTGTCGAGCAACACGACGCAAACCAAGGACAAATACCTGATGATAAATATCGTCAAAATACCATTTATTCAACGATAACTCATACAGAGATTTGATCTTAGAAGCGATCGCACTGGGGTCAATTTTCCGAGCCAAATACATCAGCACGGCTAAAGTAATACCCACCACAGAAATAGCCACAGAACTACCCGCCATCACATAAAACTCATGGGGGTCAAATTCCGCAGCTTTTTCCATTACTTCAGCTAAGGTTTCATTAGGAGAGTAGATAAACTGCTCAAAATAATTAGCGTAGGGAGTACCCACCAAACCGATCAAAATAGAAGGAACAGCCAAAACCAACAGAGGTAGAGTCATTGTCCAAGGAGACTCATGAGGTGAACTGCTGTGGTGTCCGTGACCATGACTTTCTAACTCACCTTTTTTCATTGCTCCTGGTCCAAAATTAGGTTGTAATTCCAAACCTAATTTAGCAGCAGCAGCATCTTTGAGCATGGTTTTGATTTTCTCATCATTACCCCGGAATTTGCCTTCAAATGTCGAGAAATACATTCTAAACATATAAAAAGCAGTAATACCCGCTGTCACCCAACCAATAAACCATAACAGAGGGTTAGCAGCAAAAGCCGCACCGAGAATTTCATCCTTAGACCAGAAACCAGCAAAGGGAGGAATACCGGAAATTGCTAAACAACCAATAAAGAAAGTAAACCCGGTAGCGGGCATATATTTTCGCAGTCCACCCATTAAGCGCATATCTTGAGCTAATACGGCATCATGGCCTACCACTGCTTCCATACCGTGAATAACTGAACCTGAACCCAAGAACAGCATCGCTTTAAAGTAAGCATGGGTCATCAGGTGGAATAAACCCGCACTGTAAGCGCCTACACCCATTGCCATCACCATGTAACCAAGTTGGGAAATGGTGGAGTAAGCGAGTCCTTTTTTGATGTCGTTTTGGGTAATAGCGATAGTCGCGCCCAAAAATGCTGTAAATGCCCCAGTGAAAGCGATCACGTTCATTGCTGCGGGGACGTGTTCAAATACTGGGTACATCCGCGCTATTAGGAATACACCAGCCGCCACCATTGTTGCTGCGTGGATCAGGGCGGAAATAGGTGTAGGACCTTCCATTGCGTCTGGTAGCCAGACATGGAGGGGGAACTGGGCAGACTTGGCAACTGGACCGAGGAAGACCAAAATGGCGAAGAGGATAGCCAGGAAATTGCTGATAGAACCAGATTCTACTAATTCACCCAGGCGATCGCCCATGATTGTAAAATCAAAGCTGCCTGTTGCCCAAAATAGACCCAAAATACCTAGCAGTAAACCAAAGTCACCAACGCGGTTAGTTACAAAAGCCTTTTGACAAGCATCCGCCGCCGCCTTGCGATCGTACCAAAAACCAACGAGGAGGTAGGAACACATCCCTACCAATTCCCAAAAGATATAAATTTGTACTAGGTTGGGACTAACCACCAACCCTAACATGGAAGAGCCGAATAAACTGAGATAGGCGTAAAACCGGACATAACCAGGGTCATGCGCCATGTAGCCATCAGTGTAAATCATCACCAAAAAGGCTACAGTTGTCACAACCACTAGCATCATAGCTGTGAGATTGTCAATTGTGTAGCCCATCGTCAAGTGAAAATTACCTGCTGCTGCCCATTCAAAGGTACGCAGATAAGGTGCATGACCTTGGTATTGACTCCACAGCAGAGCCATAGACAGCCCCATAGCTGCGCCCATCAGGGAGATAATAACCACAGCGTTTAGCTGTCGCAGGCGGTTTGTTACCTGATTTAACGAGATTAACCCTAGACCTACCAGCATTGCTCCTAATAGGGGTAATACTGGAATAATCCAGGCATACTGATAGATTACTTCCATCACTCACGCCTACTTTGAAAATTATTGACAAATTAAGGACAATGCTGTAAGAATATTCTTCTTAGGCTAAATTGTCCAGGTCGCAACTCCTAATAATTGTAAGATAACGCCAATAGTCATTAAAAATATAGTCAAGTATTTACAGCTTTCAGAAGATTAGACCTGAAGCACAAGGTTTGCTGAACAAGTCCTGTCGTGGAGACAGGGAACAGGGAACTCTTAACAGGGAACAGTTTTAGCTATCTGTTGGTAACAAATTTTTGGATTTCTTAAAGCCAAAATGCAGGGTTTTTTAGGTCTCAGCTTCAAAAATCTTGCATTTATTGAAAATTAAAATCGCTAAAACTCTTTTCCACTCCCGGTTTTACATTTATAGAACTTACGCATAAACCAGGTTTCTTGACGATTGATGCGTAAGTCCAGATTTATTCAGCAAGCCCTAAATATATTCACTTTTTCCGAAAGAAAATATAAAAACCCTTATCAGATATTGTGAGAAGGGTTTTTAATTTTGTTAAGTTTGTTAAGGATAATTTAATATTTGAATCATGGAAAAAATTGGGGATGAAGTAAGCTGTTGTGCATTTAATTTGTACAAGTGGAACAGGCATCTTGCCTGTTAAACAAGAGTTCAGAATATTAGGATTATACAATTTAGCTGTGTAACAGCTTAATGTTGATATAGGTAAGCTGGCGTTAACAATTGTCGTTGTGACAAGGTAGGAGGCAAGGGCAAGAAGAAGCAGGGAGCAGGGAGCAGGGAGCAGGGAGCAGGGGAAAATTATTTGTATTTTCCCAATCACCAATCACCAATCACCAATTAAGCAGAGCGGCACTCTAAATCAGGCATTGTTGTTATACTCAAGGTGTTATGGTTAGTCATGCAACTGAGTTGAATTTCTTCCAGCGCTTGACGTAAATCATCTCTGCTGCGGAAACCCTCAAGGCGTTGTCTGATCACACCTTTTTCAATTAGTAGTAAAGTTGGTAGTGACTTGAGACGATAGGTGGTAGATAGCTTGAAATTTTGATCAGCGTTAACCGCTACAAGTTTAATTCCGTTGTCGCACTGAGCTTGAAATTGCAGCAACAATGGGTGAATGATGCGACACAAGCCACACCAAGGAGCCTCGAAATTAACTAACACAGGAATTGGAGATTCTAAAACTTCTTGAGTAAATGTCCGCTCACTGACCGACAACACCATGACGCCTCTTGATTTATAAGGTTTTTATATCAAAGTAACTACCACTGATGTGAGTTGGCAAGTCAGTATCATTAGAATTTGCTGACAAAAAAGCCAGCGCGATTAAATTCACGGTAGCTTTTTTTGGTGTTTAACTTTCTGACTGCCGTTTCCTCCCCAGGAAAGTCAAGCGACCAGCAAATCCCAATATTAAATCTCAAACCGACTGAGGAAACCCACACTGACAGTTGGTTTAATTCATCTTACATTGATTTGGTGGTATTTGATAAGCGGGAATTTGGATGAAATTAGTATTTTATGTTGATCTTGGGGATCACTTAAAACTACCACGATATTCTACTGGTGGCTACGATTAATAAGGGGTGAGACCACCAGAGTAAGGCTACAAAAATGGCAACTCCCAAGTAAGCTGGACGAATAAATTCTTGCCATTTCAGAGCTTGACGACCATCAAAAACTGCTTGAAAGGGAATAATTGAAGTGCGTTGTTTGACTACTTGAAAAGCTTCTCCATAGCGTTTGCTCAAACGGCGATCGCCATGCCAAACTCCAAATAAATGGTGTACCACTAAACCTATTGATGTCACCAAAGTAAAGCTTGTACCTAGCCACAGAGTATGGGCAATACACCAAATAACTTGACCCACCATTTGCGGATGACGGGTGATACGAATAATACCTGTTTCATAAAGATGAACTTGGGGCTTTTGAATAGCCGCAATTTCTAGTAGATTGAAGGTAGCAGGATATAAAAATAAAAAGGAAATTGCTGATAGTACCCAAACTACTGGTTTCACACCCGGTATATCCTGCACTTGCCACAGTTGCCAACCATCATAACGGTGATTAAAAAAGTAAGTAATTAATATCACTGCTAAAGGTAAACTAACTAATGCAAACAAAATGCGATACAACCTTGGTCCGATGTATTTTTCAGCCCAAGGACGCAAAGCAGCACCTCCGCTGTGGGCGATCGCAAAAACTAACTGTAACCCCAGCATCACAAGATGACTGCTGGTGAACCAAGGACTAGACATCATAGACACAACTCAATTTCCGATGAAAAATTCAAAATTGAAAATAAAAGCAGCTAATATTGGTAATTATCTTGACTAATAATTACTAGATGGTAAAAGCCAAGATAGTTGATTGCACCCTTAACAGTTTATACACAAGAGGATTTTTTGCAAGATGTTGTGTTAATTTCTTTTTCGGATCACGTTTTTAAATGTCATATTTAAATGTCATAGCAGTTTTCAGGATCATTAGGAGCAGTGTATATTTTGGAATCTTTGTCAAACAAGAGTTTTCCAAAGCTGACTACTGACTACTGACTACTGACTACTGACTGCTGACAGCTATTACAATGCCATAAATCATGCCTAGCCCAAAAGCTATAGACCTTGATTTATTTTTAAAGCTGCTCCTTCCCAAGTTTGTGGGTTAAGCCTTATGTCTGACCTTCCTTTCACTTTAGATCAGTTACGCATTCTCAAAGCGATCGCACAAGAAGGGAGCTTCAAACGCGCCGCTGATAGTCTTTACGTCTCTCAACCAGCAGTGAGTTTACAGGTGCAAAATCTGGAACGCCAACTGGATGTCCCCTTATTTGATCGGGGTGGAAGACGCGCTCAGTTAACCGAAGCTGGACATCTACTCCTCAGCTACGGTGAAAAAATTCTCAGTCTGTGTCAAGAAACTTGTCGCGCTATTGAGGATTTACAAAATCTCCAAGGTGGTACTCTAATTGTCGGTGCTTCTCAAACTACTGGTACTTATTTGTTACCGCGGATGATTGGGATGTTTCGTCAAAAATATCCTGATGTGGCGGTACAACTTCACGTCCACTCTACCCGTCGTACAGCTTGGAGTGTGGCTAACGGACAAGTTGATTTAGCTATCATCGGTGGTGAAATTCCCTCTGAACTAGCTGAATCTTTGGAAATCGTTCCCTACGCAGAGGATGAACTGGCGCTGATTTTACCTACATTCCATCCCTTTGCCAAACTCGATACCATTCAAAAAGAAGACCTATATAAATTACAATTCATTGCTCTTGACTCCCAATCTACTATCCGCAAAGTCATTGATCAGGTACTAGCACGTTGTGATATTGATACCAGACGTTTTAAATTTGAAATGGAACTAAATTCCATTGAAGCAATTAAAAATGCTGTGCAATCAGGTTTGGGGGCGGCTTTTGTCTCTACTTCGGCGATCGCTAAAGAATTACAAATGGGTGTGCTACACTGTACACCTATTGAAGGTGTGGTTGTCAAACGCACTCTTTGGTTGATTGTTAATCCTAATCGCTATCGCTCTAAAGCCGCAGAAGCCTTTAGTCAGGAAATTTTACCCCAGTTTGCTACCCCTGGATGGGATGGAGATGCGTTAAAATTATCACAAAAAAATCTGATGTTAAGTACATTAGAAATAGATACATCAACGTCTATTTCATCTGATCCAGAGTAAATTTTTTGTCAGTAGTCAGTAGTCAGTAGTCAAAGGTGTAGATAGCTAATGACTAATGACTAATGACTGGTGACTCATGACTAACAACTAACATGGAAGTTTACTGCACTCGTCCTAACTGCCCCAGGCCAATCAACCATTTCGCGGATTTAGATGATGTTACAACTTTAAAAACAACCCAGCAAAAATACTGCATTAGTTGTGGTATGCCACTACTTTTAGATGGTCGCTATGTACCTACTCAGTTACTAGGTAAGGGCGGTTTTGGTGCCGCTTTTTTGGCACGCGATCGCCGTATTCCGGGAATGCGCTCCTGTGTGGTTAAGCAATTCCAACCTGCTGGGAATTTAACACCTACTCAACTACAACTAGCACAACAACTCTTTGAAAGAGAAGCAGAAGTTTTAGCGCAAATAGGCAATGAACATGAGCAAATTCCTGACTTATTTGCTTTCTTCCCTGTCTCTGTGTCCAGTTTACCACCAGGAAAACAAGAGCAGTTTTTTTACCTCGTTCAAGAATATATTGATGGACAAAATCTAGAAGAAGAATTACTGCAAGAAGGGAAATTTTCAGAAATCGGAGTTACACAAATACTCACAGAAATTCTCCCAGTTCTCACTTTTATCCACGAAAAAGGCATTATTCACAGAGATATTAAACCCTCTAATATTATGCGTCGTCGGGATGGTAAATTATTTCTGTTAGATTTTGGTGCTGTAAAACAAGTTGCTAATGTTCCTGGTGCTTCTACTGCTTCTACGGGAATCTATTCTCTGGGTTTTGCACCACCAGAACAAATGTCAGGAAATCAAGTATTTCCTTCTACAGATTTATACGCTTTAGCTGTGACTGTGATTAATTTATTAACAGGACAGGAAGCTAGTAAACTTTTTGATTCCTATACTAATCAGTGGAAATGGCGGACACAAGTTACTGTTAATGACAGACTAGCTGATATTTTAGACAAAATGCTGCTCCCTGCTGCTAGTCAACGCTTTCAGTCAGCAGCAAAAGTTTTACAAGCTCTTTCTCCACCTGCTCCTAGTGTAATTCCTACAGCTTCACCTCCACAAATACAAACACCTCCATCAGTACCACAGGGACAAAAAATACAACCACATCCATCAACCCAACCTCCAACACCAATACCACCACCACTAAAACCAATCCCACTACAACCAAAATTTGCTACTTGGGAATTATTAGCTGGGGCAGCTTTTAGCGGGTTTGAAGGAGCATTAATAGCGATCGCCCTTTTCAGCTTACTCAAAAACCCAATCATCACTATGGCTATTTCTATTGTGATTTTGAGTGGTTTAATTTTTGCTCAAACTCAACGTTGGTTGGAAAAATTTGACTTATTAATTATCCCCGCAATTACTTTTGCAATTATATTTTTTATCCCCTTTTTACATGGTGGTATTGTTATTCAGAATGTGGTTATTTTAGCATTTGCTTCAGCTTTAATAGCTATTGCGGTAACATCAATATTTCGTTTGATTTATAAATTAATATCTTCAATAATTTAGATAGTTTGGTTTTTCAAAAGTCACTTAAAAACAAAGGAGTCAATTATGTTACAAAAAGAAGTTAAAGTATTACTATTATCCTTATTATTGACAAGCGGTGTACTAGGAATTGGTATATGGTTATTTTTAGGGCGAATTTTGCCAATAACTAGTGTGAACACATTAGAAAATAATCAGAAAAAAAACAATAATAAGCTGTTATGCCTTTAACTTGAATAATTAATACAAGCAAGATGCTTGTGCTACTGTAACTTCAGGTTTTTTAATTATACAGTTTAGCTGCATATTAGCTTAATCAATCAGAAACATCAGTTAAAGAAAGGATTAGTTTTGGGGAAAAAATATTTAGGACTGGTGAAGCTTCTGCATTTAAAACAGATGGGGCTAAAGCAATAGCTAATAAAAATTATCAACAAGCGATCGCCAAATTTACAGCATCTTTAAAATTCCAACCCAATGATCCAGAAGCACTAATATATCTGAATAACGCGCGGATTGGATCTAGCAAAAACTATACAATTGTGGCAACAATACCATTAGCCAATAATCCTAATACTGGTACTGGATTAGAAATACTACGAGGTATCGCTCAAGCCCAAGAGGAAATTAATAGTCAAGGAAAAATTAACGGAGCTTACTTAAAAGTCGGCATAGCTAACGATGATGATAAACCAGAAATATCTAAAGAAATTGCTAGTCACTTAGTCAAAAACCCAGAAGTAAGCTGTTGTGCATTTAATTTGTATAAGTGGAACAGGCATCTTGCCTGTTACACAAGAGTTCAGAATATTAGGATTATACAATTTAGCTGTGTAACAGCTTATTAGGTGCAATCTGCTGTAGTAGCAGTAATGCAACATTAACGGCAGGTAAAGTTTATGATTCTGGAAAACTTGTTGCTATTTCCCCTAATAGCAGTTCTGTGAAAATTACCAACTTTAGCCCTTACATTTTTAGAACAGTTCCCAGTGATTTTATCACCGCTAGAACTTTAGCAAATTACATGGTGAAAAACTTAAATAAGCAAAAAGCAGCAATTTTCTTTAATTCTCAAAGTGATTATAGTCAGTCTCTAAAATCAGAGTTTGTTTCTTCTATTTTATTGGAAGGTGGAGAAGTATCTCAAGAATTTGATTTATCCAAAGCCGATTTTAGTGCTGCTTCCAGTGTGAAACAGGCAACTGAACAAGGGGCGCAAGTATTAATGTTAGCCGCTAACACAGGAATTGTAGACAAAGCATTGCAAGTAGTTCAGGTAAATCAACAGCGTCTAAAATTACTGGCTGGTAATGGTGTGTATACACTAAAAACCTTAGAAATTGGTAGAGAACAAGCAGTAGGAATGGTATTAGCAGTTCCCTGGCATATTCAAGGTAATCCCAAATCGGAATTTCCCAAAACATCCCGAAAATTATGGGGTGCTGATGTGAGTTGGCGTACTGCCCTAGCCTATGATGCCACAAAAGCTTTTATTGCTGCCTTAGGAAAAGATCCCACCCGTTCTGGTATTCAAAAAACTCTTGTATCTCCTGGATTTTCTGCTACAGGTGCTGGTGGTGAAATTCGCTTTTTACCATCAGGAGATAGAAACACCTCAGTCCAACTTGTAAAAATAGTCCCTGGTAGTCGATCTCGTACTGGCTATGACTTTGAGCCAATATCACCAAGAAATTAAATCAAGAATTAAACCGCGCTCAAAAACGTGGATTCAAACTCAATCAAATTCCTGTAGCGATTGATGGGTTAGCTGTAGCCGTAAACCCGAACCTAAATATCCCAGGATTGACAATAGACCAGCTAAAATCCATCTACACAGGCAAGATTAATAATTGGAATCAGGTGGGTGGACCAAATCTACCAATTAAGGCATTTACACGCCGTGTTAGTGATGGTGGCACAGTTGAACTTTTTGTCCAAGACATTTTGGGTGGTCAAGCTTTCAGTTCCCAAGTCGAGTTTGTCTCTACGACCACCCAAGCCTTAAAAAAGGTGGCTGATAGTCCTGGTGGCATCTATTACGCTTCTGCTCCAGAGGTTGTTCCTCAATGTTCCATTAGACCCTTACCTTTGGGACGCACGGCTGGGGAATACATTCCTCCTTATCAAGAACCATTGATTCTCCCTAATCAATGTCCTGAAAAACGGAATCAATTGAACATTCAGGCTTTTCAATCAGGAAAATACCCGATTACCCGGAATCTGTTTGTAGTGGTTAAACAGAATGGTCAAACTGGGGAGCAAGTCGGCGTTGCTTATGCTAACTTACTGCTAACAGAGCAGGGACAGGAACTAATTACCCAAACTGGGTTTGTTAAAATCCGCTGACACCTGCTAGTCATCGCTTCTAAAATTTCCAGAACCAGATTAAACACTTCACTTGGCTTGGTGAAAGTGTTTTAGCTCGCTCTGTTAATTGACTCTGCTGGCAAGCAAATCAGATTATCCCCTTGGGTGAGGATGAGTCCACGTTGACGCAATTTACCCATCAAGCGAGTAACGGTGACGCGGGTAGAACCAATGGCGCTACCAATTTGGGCATGGGTGAGAGGGAAAGGTAGGCAATAGCCGCGAATAACATCGGGATCGGTTTCGCTCATTGCTGGTTCTCCATATTCCTCAATTAACAAGGTGAGGAAACCTAGCAGTCGGTCAATGGTACGTCGTTGTCCTAAAGCACTTAGCCACAATAGCTTGCGCTGATGTTGATATCTAAAGGCATCCATGACTTCACGACGGAAGTGAGGCCAGTTATCCAAATCATGCCAGTACATCCACAGCACCGCAGTTTGGTCAACGTGGGCGTAAGCTTGGAGTGTAAAGGGGGACTGAGCGACGATTTCAAATGGTTGTCCTGCGCCCACAAAACCCAAAAAGGCTTCTTCAGGGGTTCTGTTAATGCGTCGAGATGTTAGCTGGCTGGCAGTAGCACTTACTTGGGCTGTTCCTACCATGCGGATTGCACCTCTCTGCACTAAATACAGCAATCCGGGTCTGGCGGGAATGCGCTCATCTTTGCTGAAGGTGCGACAGCGGTAGTGTTCTTGCGCCCAGTCAAGAATTCGTTGCCAAGTTAAGAAAGGCCGTGATGCCTCGGAAAAAGAGGATTGAGATTGCATAGTTAACAAAGAGCGTTCGGCTAAAAACAAAGACTAAATAAAAAGGTGCAAGGAGTGTCTTTGTGTTAACAGGGTAGGCTGAACACCCAACAGCGTCAGCCATCCAAAGTGTAGAAAGCGAATTTTGCCCTCTACTCTTTTGTTATACTTCTTACTGTACAATGAGGGTAGTAAAGTTTACTAATCATTCATTGATTATTCACGAAATTTTATCCTACTCTCATTTTTCTTTACTTAGACTAAACTTCTATCTAAAGGTGGATGGAACAGGATAAAATCGTGATAACCGCAAAAGTTTGCTAAATAACTACGTGCAACATTGGCTACTATTTAAGAAGTATACCTCAATTAAACAAATAGTCTATATCCATTTAATAAATTTCCTCAGTGTTTATACCAAGGATGAGAAAATTCTATGGATAAAAAAGGGAAAACTGCCTCTATATCAAGGCACAGATGGTAAAAAAATTTTATATATTTCTAGTGTAGCTTTGCAACTTGCCTCATCTGATAATTCAAAAGTAACAGGTATTATCAGGGCGATTGCTGCTCATTTGGCAGCTTATGGTGAGCTTTTTCACGTTAAAGTTGTTCCTCCTGCTTTGATTCATATAGAACTGATTGATTCTACTTTGGCAGTTTGGTTACATAATCTAACAGTCGGTGAAACTAGCTTAGAAGGAATTGGAGGTGGGGGAGATGGGGAGACGGGAAGATGGCCAGATGGTGAGAATTACAACAATAAATTGTTTAAAATTCAATATGCCCATGCACGCTGCTGTTCATTATTGAGATTAGCTGATCGAGAGGGATTGATTCAACTGATAGATAATAGTACAGAAGTGCTAGGTTTGCTGTCTACCCAACCGATACCCTGGCTAGACTGTGATCAAAAATTGCGTCTTTATCAAGGGGATGAGGTGCGTCTGATGCACCTGTTGGTAAAAATGGTAGATGATTTGGTATTCCCTGATTCTAACACTTCAGTTAACTGGATGACCACTGCACTGAAATTGAGCGAAGCTTTTGAAAGTTTCTGGTGTAATTGTCGCATCTGGGGGGAAGTGAAGATTAATTCATTGGAGTTAGCTCAGGCTAGGTTAGGATTGCTGATTGTTACCCAGTTGGTTTTAAGGTCTGTATTAGAAAGTAAATTGGGAGTTTTTGCGCCTGTGGAGTTGTGATTGGGGACTGTTGACTGGGGAGCGTTGACTGGGGAGAATAAGATATTACTTCTTGCCTCATGACTCCTAACTCCGGTCTGGGCGAAGCATTCGAGCAAAGAATTATTAATTTTGATCACAGGTTATTTTCCTGTAAGGGCGAAGCATTCGAGCAAAGAATTATTAATTTTGATCACAGGTTATTTTCCTGTAAGGGCGAAGCATTCGAGCGAAAAATTATTAATTTTGATCACAGGTTATTTTCCGAATGCTTCGCCCCTACGACTCCTGAACTCCTGTGACTGCAATTGAAAAAATTTGACTATAGGTATTGACGCGATCTGTCTCCTGGGATATATTAGCTGGTGTGTGAGGAGCGAACCAGCAAGGACACCGAGACGAAACACGGCCAGTCGTCGGTGTCCTTTCTGATGTTTGGGTAGGATTCAGGAGTCAGGAGTCAGGAGTCAGGAGTCAGAAAGTAGGGGAGGAAAGATTTTTCCTAGTCACCAGTCCCCAGTCACCTGTTAAAGTAAGAATTTTTCTATGGCGATCACTACTCCATCATGTTCGACACTGGCTGTCACCCACGTTGCTATCGCTTGTACTGGTTCTGGTGCGCTTCCCATTGCGACACCTATTCCCGCATATTCCAACATTTCTACATCATTAAAGTTATCCCCAATAGTCATTACTTGACTGCTTTCTATTCCTAACATTTCTTCTGCAAGGTAACGGACAGCAGTACCTTTGTTAACAAAAGGATTTGCTACTTCTAGGAAAGTTGCGACAGAAGTTGTCATGTATAATTCTGCGGGTGTGTATTGTAAACGTAAATCACCCATCATTTTTCTAATCAAATCTACTTTATTACACAAGGCTAAAACCTTAGTCGGGATGTTATCAGTTAATACTTGCCGCAAATCACCTACAGGAAGAGGAGTAACACCACAGCGTTGAGAATAGTCTGCAGTATCTGTAGTTATTTCTCGCACGTAGAGTTGATCATTAATATAGAAATGGACTGAAAGAAGCGATCGCCATTGTGGTTGTTCAAAGTAATCTAATAATTGATAAGCAATTTCCTTGGTTACAGTTAAATGACGGTGCAGTTTACCACTATTGGGATCTTGAATCCAAGCACCCTGATAAGCTACCAATGGTAAATTAGACTGAATATCTTGATGAAAGCGCAAAGCTGAACAATACATCCTACCTGTAGCTATAGCTACTTGAATACCTTTAGCTTGGACTGCTTTAATAGCTTGCTGTACAGTGTCACTGACTTGGTTATCATGGCCAGCGATCGTACCATCTATATCTAGTACCAGTAGCTTAATATCTTTTTTATTTTCAGCCTGATTGTTGATAGATGTCATAAGATGAGCAGATACATTATTTAATAATCGTCCCAGTAAGAGAGTAACAGGCGATCAGCAATAGTTAAAATAGGCTATGTTCCCAAACTCGACTAATTCAGTGATTTCAGATTCTGCAACTACAACCAATCCTACTATTATCCTTGTAGATGGACA
Source organism: Sphaerospermopsis sp. LEGE 00249 (assembly GCF_014299995.1). Taxonomy (NCBI): domain Bacteria; kingdom Bacillati; phylum Cyanobacteriota; class Cyanophyceae; order Nostocales; family Aphanizomenonaceae; genus Sphaerospermopsis; species Sphaerospermopsis sp. LEGE 00249. The sequence goes on from NZ_JACJUZ010000009.1 coordinate 13,398, forward strand.
TTCTTTAGCTTTTCGTTCCTACTTCGCTTTTGCTAAAGGTAGAGATGGCGGTCTGCGTACAAAAACAGGTATTCCTACCAGCGTATGTTTTGGTTTTATTAAATGTTTATTAGAAGTATTAAAAAGCGAAAATCCACAAGCAATAGCAGTAGCGTTTGATTTAGCAGCGCCTACATTTCGCCATGAAGCAGATGATAATTATAAAGCGGGAAGAGCAGAAACACCAGAAGATTTTATTCCCGATGTAGAAAACCTCAATGATTTATTAACAGCTTTAAATATACCGATTATTACACAACCAGGTTATGAAGCAGATGATGTATTAGGAACTTTAGCCGAAAAAGCTGCTGCTGCTGGTTATCGAGTGAAGATTTTATCAGGAGATAGGGATTTATTTCAACTAATTGATGAAAAAAAAGGGATTACAGTTTTAAATTTTAGTCCTGAAGCTCTAAAACGTTCTACCAATAGTATCACGGAATTTCAAGCAGCACAAGTTCAAGAAAAGTTAGGTGTTTTCCCTACACAAATTGTAGATTTTAAAGCCCTTTGCGGGGATAAATCTGATAATATTCCTGGAGTTAAAGGAATTGGGGAAAAAACAGCAGTAAAATTATTAAATACTTATCATTCTTTAGATGAAATTTACGCTAAAATAGATGAAATAACAGGTGCAAATCATCAAAAATTAATTGCAGGTAAAGAAGATGCACTGCATTCTCAATATTTAGCCAAAATAGTTGTAGATGTACCTTTAGAAGTTAATTTAGAAGATTGTCATTTAAAGGGTTTTGATACTGCTAATTTAATTCCCATTTTAGAGAAATTAGAATTTAAGAAATTCTTAGAACAAATCAACGAACTCCAAGCAAAATTCGGGGGAGAAGTTACAGAAATCAAAACCGAAACTATCAAAAATAACCAGATTAATATTGCATCTGAAGAAGATAATGAAGTATGGTTTTTTAGTGCGGAAGATACAGCGAATGCTGAAAAATATCATCATGAAAAAATGCCAATTCGGATTATTGATACAACAGAAAAATTAGAGGATTTAGTGAGCATTTTAGAAAAATGTACTAACCCAGAAAAACCCGTTGCTTGGGATACAGAAACTACAGATTTAGAACCAAGAGATGCAGCTTTAGTAGGAATTGGTTGTTGTTGGGGAACAGGAGAAAATGAAGTTGCTTATATTCCCGTTGGTCATAAAATAGGCAATAGTGGCAATAATTTACAGTTAGATGTAGTATTATCAAAACTACGTCCAATTTTAGAAAATGCAGATTATCCGAAAACATTTCAAAATGCCAAATTTGATAGATTAATTTTCCAATGTCAGGGAATTAATTTAACAGGGGTGGTATTTGATACTATGTTAGCAAGTTATTTGCTAAATCCCGATAATACCCATAATTTAAGTGATTTATCTTTAAGATATTTGGGATTACAACTCACAGAATATAATGATATTGTACCCAAAGCAGGGAAAAAAGAACCACAAAAAACTATTGCTGATATTGGCATAAATACAGTAGCATATTATTGTGGAACTCAAGTTTATGCCACATTTCAATTAGTTGATAAATTGCGAAATGAATTAAATCAAATACCAGCATTAGAGAAATTATTGCTAGAGGTAGAACAACCCCTAGAAACAGTTTTAGCAGAAATGGAATATACAGGGGTGAGAATTAATTCCGGTTATTTACAAGAATTGTCTCAGTTGTTAGAATCAGATTTAGCATTTTTAGAAGCAAAAGCAATAGAAATTGCTGGAGAAACATTTAATTTAGGTTCTCCTAAACAATTGAGTTATATTTTGTTTGACAAACTCGCTTTAAATACCAAATATTCCCGCAAAATTCAAACTGGTTATTCTACCGATGCTGCAACTTTAGAAAAACTCCAAGAAGTTGATACCACAGGTTTGGTTGATGCGATTATTGAATATCGAACTTTAGCAAAATTAAAATCTACCTATGTAGATGCTTTACCAGCGTTAGTACATCCGAAAAGTCAACGATTACATACTGATTTTAATCAAACTGTAACTGCAACAGGTAGGTTATCTTCTTCTAATCCTAATTTACAAAATATTCCCATTCGTACCGCTTTTAGTAGACAAATTAGAAAAGCGTTTTTACCCCAATCTGGTTGGTTAATGGTTGCTGCTGACTATTCACAAATTGAGTTAAGAATTTTAGCACATTTGAGTCAAGAACCTGTATTAATTCAAGCTTATCAAAATAACGAGGATATTCATACAGTAACAGCAAAATTAGTCTTTGAAAAAGATGAAGTGACATCAGAAGAAAGACGTTTTGCGAAAACAATTAATTTTGGTGTAATTTACGGAATGGGTTCTTTAAAATTTTCCCGTTCTACAGGTGTAGATAAAAATACTGCCAATGAATTTATTAAGCGATTTAATGAACGATATCCCCAAGTATTTAAATATTTGGAGGGTGTAAAAAAACAAGCTATTTCTCAAGGTTATGTAGAAACAATTTTGGGAAGAAGACGTTATTTTGATTTTACTACTAAAACCTTGAAAGAGTTAAGAGGTAGAAATTTAGAAGATATTGATTTGAGTAAGTTAAAAAATTTGGGTGCTTATGATGCGGGGTTATTGCGTTCTGCTGCAAATGCACCAATTCAAGGTTCGAGTGCGGATATTATTAAAATTGCAATGGTTAGAATACATGAAGTTTTAAGAAGATATCAAGCGCGGTTATTATTGCAAGTTCATGATGAATTAGTATTTGAAATTCCTCCGCAAGAGTGGGAAGAATTGCAATTACAAATAAAGTCAGTGATGGAAAATGCTGTGAGTTTAAGTGTTCCTTTGGTTGTTGATGTGCGTGCGGGTGATAATTGGATGGAAACAAAATAGGTTTTAGGTGACAGGTGACAGGTGACAGGTGAAAGAAAGAAGGCAAAAGTTGCAAAATTAATTCTTTCTCCTAACTCCTGACTCCTGCTGTATTAATTCCGGCAAAATTTCCTCTGGTTATCCAGTTCTGGATGTTGCCAAGAATAGGCAAAATGACTAACTGCATTAATTTGAGGTGCAAATCTCCTTAAAGCTGCCATTTGTTGTTCTAAAGGTGGACGGCCAGTTATTGGTTCTCCCCATTTACCAGCTAAAGCAGGAATAACTTTTGTACCTGGTTGCGCCATACTTAAAACTCTTTGCACTTGGTCCATAATACAATTAGCATTTCCACAAGTCGCATAGGACATAGGATGCCATTCTAAAGTATTAGGAAATCTATCCCAAGGTTGTAAACGGGAATCATAACCTTTTCCTATTGTTTGATTACCTTCTGGGAAAAATACTACTCCCGCTGGAATATTATTTTGTGTGGCTGGATAACTAGCTAGGGCAACAAAATCTAATATACCTTGCATGGCGTGAGCAACTGCCAAAAGCCATAAATCTGTTTGTAAAATTGGTTGTTTATCGTTTGCTGTGAGTAATGATTTTTCTGCAACTGGAGGAATACGACCTTCCCACATTGGTTCATCTTCTTGGGGATAAAGTTGATCAACTTGTCCTATATCTCCTGCTGTGATGTATCCTTTACTTAAAAACCGGCGAATTAATTCTAGTCCTTTATTATTTTTGGCACGACGCAATAAAGCTTCTTGAATTGCCGGAGTAAATAACCATAAATCGCCAACTTTTGTAGCTATGGAATCAGTTCCAGCTTGTCGGGGATAGCGTACATAGTCTAATAATAAGCCATCAGGACGACGACGCATTATTTCTTGTACCATGCGGTAAAAATCGGTTTTTGCTTGGGTGTTATAGGGGTCTACAAATACTTGGGAACGGTTATCTACAACTTCTATGCTAGTTTGACCTTTTCCATTACGAGCGATCGCATCTTTTCTACTCTCAATTTGACCATAAGTGTAGCCAAAATTTATTGTAAACATCCAAGCATAAACTTTTAATCCTCTTGCTTGTCCTTTTTTAATTCCTTCAGCTAATAAATCAACTTTTTCTTTTCCTGGAGTGCGAACTACAGCAGGCCAAACTGTGGGATTATTTGCTACTGGTAACAATACCTGTCCATCATAAAATGCTTCTAAATAAACTTGGTTATAGCCACTATTGACTATATGATCCATTATCTGATCAATTGCTCCTGGCTGAGAGTCACAGGGATACAAACGTAACCAGATAGCTTGAGTTTGTGGCCAATTTTGACGGCGACAATTTTGTAATTCTTCTGCGTGTTCTTTGAGGATTTTTTGATAACGACTTTGAGCATTTCTATTGCCTTTAATGGCTGATAAACGTAGTTCTTCTTTTTGTTTAACTGCTTTTGGTGATAATTGACATAACTCCATTACTTGTGCTGCTGCTGGTTGAGTGCTAAAGTTAGGAATTAACATACTACTGCTAAAGAAAACAGCAAATAGACTGCGACGCAATAATCTTGGTGTGGGAAAGTTGAAAAGAGTTTTGTACATATTGCTTAATTAACCTTAATTGATCTATCTTTTGCTAAATTTCTTACTTAATTAATATATGACAACAGGAAAAATTTATTTAAGGAGTCGTAGGGGCGAAGCATTCGGACAATAACCTGTGATCAAAATTGATAATTTATCGGCCGAATGCTTCGCCCTTACAGGAAAATTGTGATCAAAATTGATAATTTATCGGCCGAATGCTTCGCCCTTACAGGAAAATTGTGATTACAATTGATAATTTATCACCCGAATGCTTCGCCCTTACAGGAAAATTGTGATCAAAATTGATAATTTATCACCCGAATGCTTCGCCCTTACAGGAAAATTGTGATCAAAATTGATAATTTATCACCCGAATGCTTCGCCCTTACAGGAAAATTGTGATCAAAATTGATAATTTATCGCCCGAATGCTTCGCCCTTACAGGAAAATTGTGATCAAAATTGATAATTTATCACCCGAATGCTGATGCTTCCAGCACGCTTCGCAAACGCTCTTACAGGACAATAACCTGTGATCAAAATTGATAATTTATCGCCTGAATGCTTCGCCCGTATAGGAGAAATATTCATGAATCTAGAGAAATTTTTGCATAAAAAGCAGGCCAAGCCTGCTATTAAGAATATTTGCAAATTATCAACTTTTGCCTAATAATTAACCACCACGGTTAACGACTGCTTCAACACGAGCAAATTCTTTTTCTAGGCGATTTTTCAACTTTTCAGGTATGGGACGGTTAGGGTAGGAACTGTAGTGTCCAGCTAAAGCGTTCAGGGCGGTTCTCATGGTTGTAAAGGAACTCAAGCCAGAAACGGCATTGGATCTTTGATAACGTGCAGAAAAGTCATTTATTTTTTGACGTGCTTCTGCTTGTATTGCTGCTTTATTAGGATCATCTGGTGATAATTCTACGGCTTGTTTTAAGACTTTGACTACGGCCAAGGTGTCTTGACGATAATCTCCGGTTAAGCCGTCTGGACTGCCAGAACAACCCATTAAACCGATGGTGACTACTAAAAGTAGTGCCAGCAGACGCGACCAATAATGCTTCATATCCATTAATTAAATACGTAAATCACAGTCCATCGTATCAGGGAATAGGGGACTGGTGACTGGTGACTGGTGACTGGGTAATGGGTAATTACTTATATTTTTTATTTTTCCCAATCACCAATCCCTAATCACCAATCACCTCATATAAAGTATTCCGTTGTTGATAAGGTCTGTTGAGGGAGGCGATCGCACTTTGCAGGGTTTCTACTTCCATGCACGTACCACCGATAGCCCCGGCCATTGTGGTAATGTGTTCTTCCATTAATGTGCCACCAATATCGTTACAACCCCAAGTTAAGGCTTCTGTCGCCCCAGCTAACCCTAATTTTACCCAACTTGGTTGATGGTTAGGTATGCAGTTTCCTAAGAATATCCTTGCTACCGCAGTGAGTAAAAGTGCATCTGCTAATACTGGTTGATCTCTTCCTACTCGACGACGTAAGGATTTAGGTGCTTCTTGACCCACAAAGGGTAATAAAATAAATTCTGTAATTTTGGCTGGGTATCCTTTTTCTAAGGCTGTTTGTTGCAGCGATCGCAATTTTTCTAAATGTCCTATTTGCTGTTCCGGTGTTTCAATATGCCCCGATAACATGGTACTCGTAGTTGGTACACCTATTTTGTGCGCTGTACTGACAATTTCTAACCAAGTTGCAGTATCTATCTTTTCAGGACATAATACTTTTCTCACTTGATCATCTAACACCTCGGCTGCTGTTCCTGGCATTGAACCCACACCCGCATCACGTAAAGCTTCTATGACATGAGTATAGGAAATTCCGTCAACTCTAGCAATAAATTGGATTTCCTGGGGCGAAAAGGCGTGTAAATGTAGCTGGGGAAACTCTTGTTTAATGGTTTCTACCAATTTAATGTAATAAGGTAAGGATTTACCGTTAATTTGCGCTTGTGGGTTTAATCCCCCTTGCATACAAATTTCTGTAGCTCTTCGACGCACTGCATCTGTAGATTTTTCTAAAATCTGCGCCCAATCTAACCAGTAAGCATCCGTATCACTATCATCTCGGCGGAATGCACAAAAACTACAGTGCTGTTCACAAATGTTAGTAAAATTAATGTTACGGTTGATTACGTAAGTAACAGTCTCACGAGCTTGTTTTTGTCTCAGTTTGTCAGCAGTTTCCCGAATAGTATTTACAGATTCCTGGTCAGTTTGGTTTAATAAAACTACTGCCTCAGATGGTGATATATTAAACCCTAGCAAGGAACGCTCAAGAATAGAATCCAAGGTTATATTAGTCACAGCTATTTAAAATTTTATTAATGTATGAATAAATTAAAAGCCAACTTACTATTTTAATGCTTTGGCTGTATGTTGAATTGGTTTTTAAGAGGTTTTCTAAAAAGTTGATGGCTAACGCTACGCTACGCTCTAGGCGAATATACAGCATTTTCCGGTGTCATGAGGTACACTATGGGCGGGCAAGACTTGTACTGAGCTTGTCGAAGTATGCCCACCCCACAAGAGTTTCATGATTATGATTTGTACCTCATAAAAACGAAATCTGCTGTAAATCGCTACCACACAAACAAAATTCACCAGTGAACTAAGGAAAAATTAGGGGTTTCAAACCTGTATAGGCAGCTTTGGCTGTGTAGATGTAATTTCTCATCACCCAAGTTAGACTTTTTAGACATCCTCCAAACCTCTGTTTTATTGTGCATGAGTACCTTTTGTCTACCTAAATAAATAATTTCAGATATCAACCCGGATTCCTATAGTTTTTGCCAATAAAATAAATAACATAATTAATTTTTTAGACTAAAATATTTGAAATTTTAATTTATGGACTTCGATGCCTATCATTCCCTATTAAACGTTCCCACGGGTCCATTAAAGATTGCGGAACATCCACCTAGTGATGTTGTAGCTAGAAACAATGATCTTCTCCTATCTCTGGTAATTCCTACTTACAAAGAGCGTGATAATATCGAGAATATCATCAATATCCTCACTGGTTTACTAGATGCAGCGATACCTAATAATTATGAATTAATTGTAGTTGATGATGACAGCCCAGACCTCACCTGGCAGGTAGCACAATCTTTGATATATGATTATCCGCAGTTGCGGGTAATGCGTCGTCAAGATGAAAGAGGACTTTCTTCGGCGGTAATTAGAGGTTGGCAAGCCGCTAAAGGTCGTGTTTTGGGTGTGATTGATGGAGATTTGCAGCATCCGCCAGAAGTATTATTACAACTATTACAAAAAATAGAACAAGGGGCGGATTTGGCTTTAGCTAGTCGTCACGTTGAGGGTGGTGGTGTCAGTAGTTGGAGTGTGGTGAGGCGGTTTTTATCCCGTGGGGCGCAGGTTTTAGGGTTGATTATTTTACCAGGGGTATTGGGTAGAGTTACTGACCCGATGAGTGGTTATTTTATGGTGCGTCGAAGTGCGATCGCTGGTGCTACGATGAATCCTGTGGGGTATAAAATTCTTTTGGAGGTGATTGGTAGAGGTAACGTTAGAGAAATTGCTGAAGCGGGTTATGTCTTCCGCGAAAGAACAGAAGGAGAAAGTAAAGTAACGTGGAAGCAATATGTTGAGTATATTCAACATTTAATTCGTTTACGGGTATCTACTGACAAGTTAGGTAAAATCAGTCGCAGAATAGATTTCCCCATTGGCAAATTTATCCGCTTTGGTTTAGTGGGTTTGAGTGGGGTGTTTGTAGATATGGCAGTGCTTTATTTACTCAGTGATGCTTCTACTTTGGCTTTACCTTTAACTCGCAGTAAAATAATTGCTGGTGAAATTGCCATTTTTAATAATTTCCTGTGGAATGATGCTTGGACATTTGCAGATGTGTCCATGCAGCAAAAAGGATGGAAACAACGGATTAAGAGGTTTTTAAAATTTAATCTGGTTTGTTTAGCAGGATTGGTAATTAATGTTTTGGTTTTGAATGTTGTTTATAATTTCTTGATTCCTAATCAGTATATTGCTAACTTGATTGCGATCGCAGTAGCAACAATTTGGAATTTCTGGGTTAACCTCAAATTAAGCTGGCGGGTGACAGATGTAAAATAATCAATTTGATTGGTGATTGGTGATTGGTGATTGGTGATTGGGGAGAAATTCCTTAACTATTCCCTATTTCCTATAAATGGTTTTAACCAAGTTAGAGAAATAGCAAGATCGAGAAGAGTAACTGCTAAGGCAAACCAGAAAATACTCTCTGCGGCTAAGATTAAAAAAGGTAAAATTGTATTATTGAAACTCCAACCAAATTCTATTTGAGTTAATCCGCGTACTAAACCAAAAGCAAATACCGCACCAGATTTAAGGTGACTATTTTTATCTACTCTGATGATATAGCGATAGGTGACACCAAATAGAAAACCGGAAAAACCTGCAATTACAGCACTAAGTATAAATTGTAAATTAATTTGTAAATTAATTTGTGAATTAATTATTTGTGAAATTTGTGAAATTTGTGAAATTTGTGAAATTTGTAAATTAATTATTTGTAAATCAATTGACGAACCTTGATGAATATTCAGTATAGGAAAATACTGCTTTAGCAACAACCCATTAACAACAGTCGTAACTAAGAAAGCAGAACCAACGGATAAACTACCAATAACACCTGCTTTAACAGATTCTAACCTTTCTTGCATGAGTTCCATAAACCTGGCCAGCCTTCTGTAAACACCAATGAACAATCTACCGCCTTTTCCCGGTATGATAAACATTAGAAACCTTTTGCAATTATTTGAAAAGTAGAACTATGATTTTGACACTAGGTTGGGTATCACTTCTGGTTGTGTTCACTTGGTCGATTTCTATGGTAGTCTGGGGACGGAACGGACTCTAGAGGCATCGTGGAAAGTCCATTACTGAGTATTTTGGCTATAGTTGCCCTAGTGCTGCTAGTGGGAGTTACAGGTGGTGTAGTCTATTTAACCTTGGCAGATTGGCGCGATCGCCGTCGTCGAGAAGACGAAACCCGTGAACTTAAACGCAGCACTGCCAAACGTCGCTGATTTTACAGCCCATACAAACACATACAAAGCTTTATGTGGGGACATGATTAGATTCGTGTCTCCACATATTCTATGGCAACAGGAGGCAGGACTTTTTTATTTTGGATTTTGGATTTTGGATTTTGGATTTTGGATTTTGGATTGTTTTTGTTAACTCCAATCTAAAATCTAAAATCTAAAATCTAAAATTTTCTTCCCCAGTCACCAGTCACCAGTCACCAGTCACCAGTCACCAGTCACCAGTCACCAGTCACCTGTCACCTGCTATATCTACTTCCCCTGGTAGATCCAAAGCGATTAATAAAGCCTGTGCTAGATGTGCCATCACTGCGTCAGAAAGTACACCTCGTAATCGCAAAAAGCGCGTTTTAGATAATACCCGCACCTGATCTGCCATTGCGATCGAGTCTTTCCTCAGTCCGCCATCTGGTGCTAAAATTAAAACTTGAGTGGGGTAAACCCGCTTGCCGGTTTGATAAGTCGTGCAAGGTACTGCCAAAACAACTGGGCTAGATAAATTAATTACGTCACGACTGACAATAATTACGGGGCGAGTTCCTCCTTGTTCTGAACCTTCAGTCATTTCTAGACGCGCATCGTACACTTCACCCCTTCTCATCGTGGAGATTCCCCTAGCTGCAACGCCTCCCATTGAGCCGTAGCAAATTCCGCCTCCATTCTTAAAACTTCTGCTTGATAATCTGGATCTCTGGTCATTTCCGCTAAAGCGGCATCAATTTCGGCTCGCCTTTGTGCTGCTAGTTCTCGCTTCAAAGCTTGCACCACAAACTCATTTCTACTTTTGGCTTTCCCCTCTAACACAGCTTTATCAGTCGCTTCTAACAATTCTTTCGGGATCGTTAACGTCGTGCGAATAGTTTCTACTTTCATGGCGCGTTCAGTCTGTGATGTCTGAAGTGATGCCTTTTATGATATCGTTTTCGGCATCCATTAGGAACTGTAAATTTGTCATTGGTAATTGGTAATTGGTGATTGGTAATTGGTGATTGGTGGGTTATTATTCTCCCCTACACCCCCAAACAAATTTAAACCCCCCAAACGGAAAATGTCAGGGGGGTTAGCAATTGCAAAAAAACAGGCTCTATATCCATAAATTAATTATTCACTTGGGAAAAATAACCTTGGGGCAATCTACGATCATCGGTACTGGAATACTCATGTCTGGTTTCGACTCAAGATTTACCACGTTTAAGCGAACCATCAGCATATAGTTCTAGGGGTACTAATTCAGTTTTGCCATTAACTTTTACTTGGGAGTAAACTACTTTGAGCAAAGGAGAGTGGTTTTCATTGTAACGTAAACACATAACATATCCTCTCTTGTCTGTTACAAATTTTTCTGGTCTTCAAGGCAGTTGATCTCTATAATATAAAGATGTTTTTTAAGTTGTTTGTAGTTTGCATTGCCTTGATTGAGTGTTTTTTTCTCTTTACTTTATAATACCAAAGAAAAGGTTAAATTTGGGAAAAATAGCGGTAAATATCATGAAGATTTGAACAAGTTAGCAAGTAATGTTGTCAGTGGAAATTATTAGATATACTTACTGAAAGCACAATTTAGTTACCCAAAAAATCATATATAAATAACAACTGGTTATGATCTGTAATTCCCTCATGATTTGCCAGTTAATTGATTGCTTGGGAAGAAAAATTTACGTCACAGTTACAGAGTATAATTGATTTATAACTTTACTGACAAACTAAGTAAGTCGGTACAAAAAAAACAAGCAAGTACAAAAATGTAAAATTGCTAAAAACCTATTCCCTTCTGCCTCCTGCCTTCTGCCTTGCCATAACGACAATTTTTAATGCCTACCTACTTATGAAAACACCCACAGAACTGCCAACTCGCTTAGATTACTACTACCAACAAATCAAAACCATTATTCTCGCTCGTCAAAATCCTATCACGGGTTTGTTACCTGCGAGTACCGCAATTACCGCTCATGGTGATTATACTGATGCTTGGGTGCGAGACAATGTTTATAGCATTTTGGCAGTTTGGGGTTTAGCACTGGCATACCGAAAAATAGATAATGATCAAGGACGTACTTACGAACTTGAATATAGTGTTGTTAAATTAATGCGTGGTTTGCTTTTCGCTATGATGCGACAGGCGCATAAAGTTGAAAAATTTAAACATACCCAATCTTTGTTAGATGGACTGCACGCCAAATACAACACAGCTACTGGTGATATTGTTGTTGGTGATGATGAATGGGGACATTTACAACTAGATGCCACATCTATATATTTGCTGATGTTGGCAGAAATGACAGCAGCAGGTTTATCAATTATTTTTACTTTGGATGAAGTTAACTTTGTCCAAAATTTAGTTTATTACATTGGTAGAGCTTACCGCACACCAGATTATGGAATTTGGGAGCGAGGTAATAAAATTAATCATGGTAAGGCAGAATTAAATGCTAGTTCTCTGGGAATGGCAAAAGCTGCACTAGAAGCTATCAATGGACTGAATTTATTTGGTGTGCATGGTAGTCAAGCATCAGTAATTCATGTTTTACCAGATGAAATTTCTAGAGCGAGAATTACTTTAGAATCTTTATTACCAAGAGAGTCTGCATCTAAAGAAGTTGATGCTGCATTATTGAGTATTATTAGCTATCCTGCTTTTGCTGTTGAAGATGTACAATTGAGGGAACGCACATATAAGGAAATTATTAATAAATTAGCTGGTAAATATGGCTGTAAACGCTTCCTCAGAGATGGACATCAAACAATTTTAGAAGATACTCATCGGTTACATTATGAACCTTGGGAATTGAAACAATTTGAGGATATTGAATGTGAATGGCCGCTATTTTTCACTTATTTAGTGCTTGATGGTATTTTTCGTCAAGACCAGGAACAAGTGCAAAAATACCAAGAATTGTTAGCAGCATTACTGGTAGAAAGAGATGGTTTCCAGTTATTACCAGAATTGTATTATGTACCAGAGGAAAAGATTGAAGCGGAGAAATTAAATCCCCATTCCCAAACAAGATTACCTAATGAAAATATCCCCTTAGTTTGGGCGCAAAGTTTGTATTTTCTGGGGCAAATGTTGAGTGAAGGTTTAATCGCAGTAGGTGATATTGATCCCTTGGGTAGACATTTGTGCGTGGGTAAAAAACGGCAAGCAATGATACAAATTGCTTTATTGGCAGAAACTGAAGAAGTGCAAGCACAATTAGAAGTATATGGCATTGAAAGTCAAACACCCAACCAAGTAGAACCCATTCAAGTGAGACAAGCTGGGGAATTATCAGAAATTTATACGCAAATTGGGCGCAATGATCAATTAGGTTTAACAGGTCGTCCGGTGCGAAGGTTGCGGAGTTTGACAACTTCCAGAATATTTAAAATTCAAAATCAAACTGTTGTATTTTTACCTGCTTTCTTAGATGCACAGCAGTTTTATTTAACGCTAGATTATCATTTTCTGCTGGATCAAATTAGAGGTGAATTGGCTTATATCCAAAAATATTGGAGTGATTTAGGTCGTCCTATTTTGACATTGATGATTACTCGCACGATGCTAGAAACAGGTTCAGAAGCATTATTAGCATTAATGCAAGAACTGAAAAATGGTGTTTGCGGTGGTGTGCAGGTAAAATTAGGCAAGTTAAATCAATTAATGTTGACTGCGGCAATTCAAAGAATTGATTTTATTACAGATATAGAATTATTCTGTCCTCCAGTTAAAAATGCGAGATTACGTTGTTATTACTTGGTTTCTCAGCCTGAGAAAAATTGGCGGTTGGGACATACTCAAGAATTTCAAATGGAATGTGAAACTAACTTAGATTTGTTACTAAGTTATTTACGTTCCTCAGAAAATATCTATGAACAAATTGAATTACTGCAAACTTTAAATCGGTTAAAGGGTTTGGATTTTGATACTGGTTATGGTGAAGATGGTTATAGTGTGACAGTGGGTGATTTATTGGATGAAGTTTACACTAAAGCAGGTTATTTAGGTTTGTGGGCGGTGGTGCGTCGTGCTGCTGGTTTACGGCAAATGGTGGATATTGGTTTATCGGATGCGGTGACAAGTATTTTGGTAAGAGGTAAACAAATTGCTGTAGGTAGGGCTTATAGTGAAGCTTCGTTAATAATTGTACCAAAATCACATCATGAAATTGCCGAGAAAATTAATAATTTCTGTCGGGAAGATATCAGAGACAGGGTTTTAACTCAAGAAATTCTCATTTATTTAGGGGTGTTAATCAAAACAGAACCAGAATTATTTAAAGGACTTTTAACACTGAGGGTTGGTTATTTAATTCTGTTAATTACTAGCGAATTAGCTCAAGAATTAGGTGTTACCCAAGACGAAGCTTATGATCACCTGATGCAGCTTTCACCTTATGAAGTGAAACTGCGTTTGGAAAAAGTTTTAACAAGTTATAGTGGGGTAAGTGGTTTATTACGTCAACAAGAATCACTGCATATTAAGCAAAAAGAAAGTGATATTGCTTGGGTAGTGCAACCTGTAATTAGTGAAGATGAAATTGCCGTGACTCCAGAAAATTGGCGGAGATTTCGTCAAGCGGAAGGGGCAATAAATCGAGTTCCCAAGGACTTTTTTAAACAAGTTTGGTTGTTAATGCACCATTGTAAAGGTTTGGTGATTGGCGATAAGTTGGAAAGACGGAATCGTTTAGAAAGTGAGGTGATGATTTCGGAAATGACTGCGGGTGAAAGAAATTTTGCCTTGAGAATTGAACATTTACTCAATAAAATTGAAGCGCCAGAATATCGCCAAGTAAATGTGGAAGCGTTGATGGAGTTAGGAGCTATAGCTGCGAATAACCCTAATTTACAAATTCAAGATTATATAGTATTAGATGTGTTAATTGGTCACGCAGTGCGGTTAGCGTGGTTAGAAAAAAATCCTGAACGGGGCGATCGCTATGATGAAGATAAAGGTTTAGCATGGCCTCAATTTTACAACACTTCACCCAGAGATTGCGCTAATTATATTTTGAAAGCCTTGAAGTTCTTGACAGAATTTGCGAGGGATTTTTAAACTCAAAATTAGGACATTAATCCAAAATCATGCAACTTCTAGTTGTGGCTGGTAATTGGTAATTGGTAATTGGTAATTATCAATTACTACCCAGTCACCAGTCACCAGTCACCAGTCCCTTATTACAAGGAGTGTAAAAAATCCGTGCATATTCATACCCTTGAACAATGGCAGCATTCTCACGATTTTTCTGTAGATCAAAATCAGGCAGAAAAAAATACTAAAATTGTGATGCTGCTGACGGCATTAACAATGGTTGCGGAAATTGCCGCAGGAACGTTTTTTGGTTCGATGGCTTTGCTTGCTGATGGTTGGCACATGGCCACTCATGTTGCAGCTTTTGGAATTACGATTTTTGCTTATCAATATGCACGCAATAATGCCAATAATCCAAAGTATACTTTTGGCACAGGAAAGGTTAGTGTTTTGGGTGGTTTCGCTAGTGCTGTGGCGTTGGCAGTGATCGCTTTTTTGATGGGAATGGAATCACTGGGGCGGTTTTTTGAACCGCAAAATATTCACTTTAATGAAGCAATTGGTGTGGCTATTATTGGCTTGGTTGTGAATATCGCCAGTGCTTTTTTATTGCAAGATCATCATCACCATGATCAAGGTGATGAACATCATGAACATCATGAACATCATCATTATGAACATCATGAACATCATCATCATGAACATCAAGATCATAATTTGCGTGCTGCTTATATTCATGTTTTGGCAGATGCACTAACTTCTGTGTTTGCGATTATTGCTTTATTTGCTGGTAAATTTTTGGGTTGGGTGTGGATGGATGCAGCAATGGGATTTGTGGGTGCTGCGGTAATTGCTAAATGGTCTTATGGTTTGGTGCGTGATACGGGTTTAATTTTATTAGATGGATCAGGTGATAAACAAATCAAATTAGCTATTGTGAATGCTATAGAAGAAAATGCTGATAATAAGGTTACAGATTTACATATTTGGTATGTGGGTCAGCATCATCTAGCTGCTACAATTTCTTTAGTTACCCATTATCCACAAACACCGGAATATTATAAAAATCTCCTCAAAGATATTCCTTCTCTTGCTCATGTTGCTGTGGAAGTTAATCATTGTCAAGGTGAACCTTGTGTAGATATTCATGCAGTCTAAAATGCTGATTATTGCTGTAAGTTATAATGGTTTCAGTTCTAATTATTCATGAGGTGAGATGATGGTTATTGCTAATACCAACCCGCCGATTATTACCCCAGAGATCACAAAAACTCACTTTACTCCAGATGAGTATAGAGAGATGGAGAAAATCGCTAAAGAACGCCACGAATACCGCGATGGGGAGATTATTGTTATGCCTGGAGGTTCAGAAATTCATAGTGCGATCGCTAGTAATATTTTAATTTATTTGGGATTTTTGCTCAGAGATACTGATTTTCGTTTTTATGGTGGTGATTTGCGGGTTTGGATTCCTAATTTTAATCATGGAACCTATGCTGATGTTATGGTAATTAATGGTGAACCAGAGTTTAATAATAATCGCACGGATGAAATTCTCAATCCTCTCCTAATTATTGAAGTTCTTTCACCTTCAACAGAAGGTTATGATAGAGGGAATAAATTCAGAAAATATCGTTCTCTTCCTAGTTTTTGTGAATATGTACTGGTTAGTCAAGCTGAAGCTTATATTGAGCAGTATTATAAACAGGAAGAAGAAAATAACCATCTTTGGCAATTGAAAGCTAATGATCATATTGATCAGTCAGTTTTTCTGCACAGTTTAAATATAGAACTTCCCATGAAAGAAATTTATCGACGGATTAAATTTTAAATTAAATTTAAAAGCGATATTTTCACACACAACATCTGATAATATCACTCATCTAGTAGAGTGCGTTAAGAACATTTAACGCACCATGTATTTCATGTTTATAAATTGCTAACTGCTTCGGCAATTTTTCCCGAAACAAAAGGTAAAATTTCCCGACTCTTAGCTTGTGCTTTTCCTTCTGTAAATACTACTAACAAATAAGGACGCTGTTCTGGTAATTCAATATAAGCCGCATCATGGCGCACAGAACTTGTCCAACCGGCTTTTGACCAGATTTGACTATTTTGGGGTAAACCACCGCCTAAAAAGCCTATAACTTGGTCTTCTTCCACATCTTGGGGTAACTCATCAGGGTTAAGACTGCGTTTGAGTAAAGACATCATTTGTTGCGATCGCCCACTGGAAACCGCCACCCCTCCCACGATACTATGTAATAACCTGGCAGTGGCATTAGTTGTTAACATATTTCTATTTTCAAACATTTCCCCATAAAACGCCCTTTCTCTACCAAAAGGACCATCACCCCAAGTTTTTTGACAAACATTAATATTTGTCATTTCTTCCCAACCCAAAGATTGATAATAACGGTTAATAATTTGGCGTTGATATTTCCAAGTTTCAAAAGGTCCTATAGGTAATTCTGGTCCAGAAGTAGTACCGCTGAGAATATCAACTATTAAACTGGTAGCATCATTGCTGGATTCAATAATCATATCACTTAACGCCCGTTCTAATTCCTTAGAGGTGTTAGTCATGCCTTTTTCTAACCATTCATGAACAGAAACTAAATAAAATAATTTGACAACACTTGCAGGATAAATACGTTCTCCACCACGATAATTAAAACCTCTCACACCATGACCCCAAAAAGCGTCAGGAGTCAAAGCGCCACCAGTATTTACAGGAATTGGAGGATCATAAACAACCCAAGTTAAAGCAATTTGATCACGGTTTAAATTAGGAAAATTAGAAAAAGTAGATTCTAAGATTTCATTACCGAGATTTTCTAGTTGTTCGTTGTGATTGAAGAAAACCATTTGTGAATAATTCCTTGAAAATATCAAAATGTGAATTTCTTTATTTATTCTAACATTAATTGTATAATAGTTCAGGAATTTTAGCATTTATCACCAATCATGGTGATTTAGATCCTACATTTCGAGGAATGCGACCAAGTTTAGCAAAAACCTTTGATAAAATATATATAATGAATTTACATGGTAATAGCAAGAAAAAAGAAGTCACTCCCGAAGGTTTACCAGATAAAAATGTATTTGATATTCAGCAGGGAGTCGCTATTTGTTTTATGATTAAATATCCCCAGGAGGAAAAAATATGATCCGCACCCAAAAATTTACAGCAATTATTGAGCGTGAAGGTAATGGTTATGTTGCTTTGTGTCCAGAATTAGATATTGCTAGTCAAGGTAATTCTATTGAAGAAGCAAGAAATAATTTGCTTGAAGCCTTAGAATTATTTTTTGAAGTTGCTGATCCTTCAGAAATCGAAAATCGCTTACATCCAGAAGTATTTGTAACTCAATTGGAGGTAGCAATTGGGTGAGCTAAGAGTGTTATCAGGAGAAGAAGTCTGTCAAATTTTAGCAGCAAATGGTTTTGTAGAATTTCGACAACGTGGTAGTCACATCATTATGCAACTTAAAACTGATGAAACAACTATCACTGTTCCTGTTCCTAACTATTCAGAACTAAAAATTGGTACTTTGCAATCAATTATTCGTCAATCAGGATTATCACGTTCTCTGTTTGAGGTGAGCTAACGATCAAGTTTTATCATAATTTTTGTATTTGATATTCAGCAGGGAGTCGCTATTTGTTTTATGATTAAATATTCCCAGGAGGAAAAAATATGAAATGGCGAGACACAGAAAACGCTCAAGGAACATTATTTATAGAATGCACACCCAACCTATCACAAAAATTCCTCAACGCTATCAAAGAAAAATTAGGATATAATTATCCTCAGCTTAATTTGATTGAACCGCAAAGGACGCAAAGTACACAAAGGAAAGAGAGTTTCAGAGGGTTTTTGATGTGACTGCGTTTATTTCTTGAAAATTGGGATGCTCCTTATAATTTCGATGAAATTATCGTAATTTTTGGTTTATTGACTTACTCTAATCTACAAATAGGAGACTCTTTTTTAAACCAAACATGATATAATCATGTAAATCCTTAAATCCTGAACATCCTGATTCTGACAAAAATTAACTATATAATCCTTTAAATCCTTAAATCCTGGACATCCTGATTCTGACAAAAATATGTCTTTAAATTTAAATTTACTAATTCCCCATTCCCCAACCAACGAATATCAATGTCTAGCTGACCTCAATTTATATGATGCTCCTGAATGCGTCCGGTTAGCAACTCAAGCTGCTGCTGGTCGCAATTTACGCATTACATCAAATCATCAAGATACAGCAGTTCAAGTTTGTTTATGCGAAGATGATTATCCGGGATGGGTTGCTGTTAATGATTTGTCATTATTAAAACCTGCTACCACACCCTACGAACTTGCATTTTTTACTGAATTGGAAATTAAAAAATTGCTTCCAGAGGTAATTGAATTTACTCAACAAGCAATGCAGCAAAATAATTATTATTTGTGGGGTGGAACAGTAGGGCCAAATTATGATTGTTCTGGTTTAATGCAAGCTGCTTTTGTATCTGTGGGTGTGTGGTTGCCAAGAGACGCTTATCAACAAGAAGCTTTTACCCAACCAATTAATATTAATGATATCGAACCAGGGGATTTAATCTTTTTTGGAACTCCACAAAAAGCAACTCATGTAGGTTTATATTTAGGTGATGGTTATTATATTCACAGTTCAGGAAAAGAACAAGGACACAATGGAATAGGAATTGATCAACTTTCGGAACAAGGAGATAAAGTTAGTCAGTCATACTATAAACAATTACGGGGTGCTGGTAGAGTTGTGAAAAGCTATGTTAGTCAATTGATAATTGATAATTGACAATTGATAATTATTTATAGGACTTACGCAAGATTGGACTGGGAACGAGATAAACCCAATTTTTTGTTAAAATCAACCATCAGCGATCGCCTATCAGCAATGACCAATTACCAACTACCAACTACCCATCACCCATCACCTATCACCCATCCCCAATTACCTAATGTATCCGTAGTTGTACCGATTAAGGATGAAGTAGAAAGTTTGCCTTTATTACTAGAATCCATTTCTACAACTTTAACAGCTAGTGAGTTAAGTTATGAAATTATCTGTGTAGATGATGGTTCTACGGATGGTTCACCAGAATTTCTCAAGGAACAAGCACAAATTCGCACTGATTTGAAAGCGGTGATTTTGCGGCGTAATTACGGTCAAACTGCGGCTATGTCTGCGGGTTTTAATTATGCTACGGGTAAAGCAATTGTTACCTTAGATGCTGATTTACAAAATGATCCGGCTGATATCCCCATGTTATTGGCAAAATTAGATGAGGGTTATGATTTGGTGAGTGGTTGGCGCAAAAATCGTCAAGATGGGGCAATAAATCGGTTACTTCCTTCAAAAATTGCTAATTGGTTAATTCGTCGTACCACTAGCGTCTATATTCACGACTATGGTTGTTCTCTCAAAGCCTATCGTGCCGAACTGGTGGCAGATATGAACCTTTACGGAGAACTACACCGGTTTTTACCAGCTTTAGCTTATATCGAAGGGGCAAGAATCACCGAAATGCCTGTGCGTCATCATGCGCGACGCTTTGGTAAAAGTAAATATGGCATTTCTCGGACTTTTCGGGTGTTGATGGATTTGTTAACAATTCTATTTATGAAAAAATTCCTCACCCGTCCTATGCACGTTTTTGGGTTGTTTGGCTTGTTGTCAATGGTTACAGGTGGCGGACTAGGAATTTATTTAACTTTCCTGAAACTGGCTTTTGGTGCAGATATTGGTAATCGTCCTTTATTAATTTTAGCGGTTTTATTGTTAGTTACTGGTGTACAGTTATTTTGCTTTGGTCTTTTAGCAGAATTATTAATGCGTACTTACCACGAATCTCAGGGAAGGCCAATATATCGAGTGCGGGAAGTAGTGGCAAAAAATGTTAAGTAACGTAACAATAGAAATATAAAATTACTAAATATTACATTGCATCTGCCGTGAAAAATTTTGAGACTATTGACGCTAATTTGCGGCGCAACCTACTAATATTATTTGCAGCAGGTTTATTATTCTGGTCGGCTTTAGCTTCTTTGTTGCCAACATTACCTTTATATATAGAATCTCTAGGGGCAACAAAACAACAAATTGGCATTGTCATGGGCTGTTTTGCCATCGGGATGTTGGTATTTCGTCCCCAATTGGGGATTTTAGCAGACCGTCAGGGTAGAAAAATTTTGTTACTGATTGGGTTGGCAGTAGCAGCGATCGCACCTTTGGGGTATTTAGCAGTAAAATCACTACCCTTATTAATGGTAATTCGTGCCTTTCATGGTATCAGTATTGCCGCCTTTGGTACTGGTTTTATTGCCTTGGTGGGAGACTTAGCACCAGAACACCGTCGGGGCGAAATCATTGGTTATATGAGTTTAGTTAATCCCATCGGTGTAGCACTCGGTCCAGCTTTAGGGGGATATTTACAAGCCACAGTAGGCTACACACCTTTATTTATCGCATCTACCACTTTAGGTTTTTTAGGCTTACTTTGTCTTTTACCCGTTGTTAACCCACCGATTATTGAAAAACCCAAAGACGTTACTGATGATAAATTTTGGCAACTTATTACCAGTCCCCGTGTCCGTATACCTGCTATCGTTTTATTACTCATTGGCTTATCTTTAGGGACAGTACATACCTTTATTGCCTTGTACATTAAATCCACAGGAGTTGATTTAAATGCAGGGTTGTTTTTCACAGCCGCCGCTATTGCTAGTTTCAGTATTAGATTATTTGCCGGTAAAGCATCTGATAAATATGGTAGGGGTTTATTTGTCACCTTCAGCCTCACTGCTTACACCTTGGCAATGATATTAATTTGGCAAGCAAACAGTGCCTTAATGTTTTTAATAGGAGCAGTTGTTGAAGGTGCGGCTTCTGGAACTGCTATTCCCATGATTTCTGCAATGATGACAGATAGAGCCTTACCCCATGAAAGAGGGCGAATATTTGGCGTGTCTTTAATGGGATTTGATGTAGGACTAGCTATAGCCGGTCCAGTTGTCGGTTCTATAGCCCAACAAATGGGATATCGCAGTATGTTTGGTTTTGCTATGAGCTTAACTTTACTGGCTGTGCTGATTTTTATTACACAGTCGAGTAAAAATATCTCCCAGTCGTTCCGCTTTGCCCTTGGCCGTGGTGAAGATGCTTATTCTTTGAAAAGCAAGGTGTAGTTATCAATTGATAATTGACAATTGACAATTGATAATTGTTTCATTCAAGGTTTAAAACCTCCTCTTTCAGGGGGAAAAGCCAAAAATTCCGCTTTTGAAATCCTCTTCCTGGAACGGAGAAGTAATTGTCAATTGTTCATTGTTAATTGTCCATTATTGAAACCCTTTCAGGAGTCACCAATCACTAGTCACCTAAAAAAATTGCACAAACCCACTTACCGAGTTTGTGCGATGATTGTTATTTAACGGGCGAGGAGGGATTCGAACCCCCGACACCGTGGTCCGTAGCCACGTGCTCTAGTCCACTGAGCTACACGCCCTTAACCAACGAATCTTATAATAACACACACTTCCCAAATGACGCAAGAGGTTTTTTCAAATTCTTCCCATAATTCTCAAAATATTTCTCAACTTTCTCATCTCACCCCCCAGGGAGAGGCGCAAATGGTTGATGTGTCTGGGAAAGTCGCCACTGTGCGGGAAGCTGTGGCTACTGCTAAAGTGCGAATGCTCCCAGAAACGTTAGCAGCTATTGAAGCGGGGAATACTCCTAAAGGGGATGTTGTGGCAACTGCTAGGTTAGCGGGTATTATGGCTGCTAAACAAACAGCTAATTTAATTCCCCTTTGTCATCCCTTACCTTTGCAAAAGATTGCTGTTGATATCACGCCAGATGCACAACTACCCGGTTATCAAATTTATGCCACAGTCAAAACCAAGGCGGAAACAGGTGTAGAAATGGAAGCTTTAACAGCGGTTTCTGTTGCTGCTCTTACCTTATACGATATGGCCAAAGCTCTGGAAAAGTCGATTCAAATTGAATCTATTAGTTTAGTCAGTAAGACAGGTGGAAAATCTGGAAATTATCAGCAATTTTAGATTTTGGATTTTAAATTTTAGATTGGGTAATTGCTAATTGCTAATTGCTAATTGGGAAAAATAACATAGATTACCCAGTCACCAGTCACCAGTCACCAGTCACCAATAATAACGAGAATGTGTTAATATCTGTAACAAATTCACAAATTCACAAATATTAATTATTTATGCCTCCTCGTTGGCCACGCAAACCAGATCGTCAAGATCCAGAGTTCCGTAAGTTAGATGATCGGATGAATTTTGCTTTTCATGTAGCTGTTGCTGCTACTGTTAATTCTGGGTTGTGGTTTTTCCACATCTTGAAATCTACATCCTGGGAATGGTTGACACCATTAACTCTAGGTTGGGTAGGGGTAATATTGCTGCATTTCATTTATATTAGTGCGATCGCTAATTACTCAGAAACTCCACCCTCATCAACCTGAAGACTGACTGCTAATGCTGGGGCGTTGTCACCGATGGTAGTAGATACAGTCTAGCTAATTGCGCCATAATATGAAATAAGCTGAAATCAACTAAAAATCTGCGCCCTTGTTTTGTAATGAGGTTATTTTATGGCTACAACTCCTACCACAGAAATACTAGAAGCCCTAGCAGCAGAAATAGGCGAAAATGTCTATATAGACATTGCTAAATGGCATCTTTACCTATCTGATGCCAAACTTCATACCGTCGTTGCTGAAAAATTATATCCTTTAATTGTTGATAGAAATGTCAATGAAGACAGAGTTTTAGAATTATTAGCATCCATCCCTGTGAAAATTGGTGGTGGGAGAAAAGAACTACCTTTGATTGATTTATTGCCGCTGCAATGTCAAGTAAGCTTGGTTGATATATTGGAAAAATATCAACGGGAAGTTTAAGTTATTCAGGAGTCAGGAGTCAGGAGTCTTAAGGGCGAAGCATTCGGGCAACCAATTATCAATTTTTATCACAGGTTATTTTCCTGTAAGGGCGAAGCATTCGGGCAACCAATTATCAATTTTTATCACAGGTTATTTTCCTGTAAGGGCGAAGCATTCGGGCAACCAATTATCAATTTTTATCACAGGTTATTTTCCTGTAAGGGCGAAGCATTCGGGCAACCAATTATCAATTTTTATCACAGGTTATTTTCCTGTAAGGGCGAAGCATTCGGCCGATAAATTATCAATTTTTATCACAGGTTATTTTCCGAATGCTTCGCCCCTACTTCGCCCCTACTTCGCCCGTACAGGAGTCAGAAGTAAAATTGACTTGATTTACCTGTTAATCGACGTTATTATCGGTTGTAAATTCACACATCCTTCAATACTAAATAACATAATTAAAGGAGGATTTTTGGTATGTTTTTACAAATCAAAAATAGTCGGGATTTAGTCAAAATTGTTGATTTTCAAGAATTAATTGATCCTAATAGTGAGATTGTACACGCTAAAGATCAAGAAGGACAAGAAGAACAGGAAACAGACACCTATCAAAAGGAAGATTTGGTTTTTCCATCAGGGGAAAATTTACCACGTTGTTGGTTAGATGCTAATTACCAAACAGCGCACGCTGCATAGTAGAATTAAATATCATGGTAGATATTGTAGGGGTTTAGCAATGCTAAACCCCTACATTTTTATCAATTCTCAATTTTGCATCTAATTAACAGCAGCTTTTTCTTCTACTGTCACACTTTCACCTTTAGAAAAAGCTTTAAAAATCCAAGCTGTGAAAATATGAGAAAGTACACCCATTGGACCTGCAAATAAACACAAAGCTAAAGAGTGAATTGTCCAAACTCCGGTTTTTTGACCTTCCCAATATATCCATCTTCCGACAAATAAATCCATTACTAGAAAATGAATCCAACCTGTAGCAGCAGCTTTTTCATCTGCAAAAAATCTAGCAATATCTGCTAACTGAGGATTTGATAAAGCAGCGGCATTTTCTGGGCTAATACTGCTGACAAATAAATACACATAAGCAGCAGCTAAAACCACAAAAGGAATAAATGATTCCATTACCTTGCGGGTGACTTTCCAGTTAGGTAATAAAATCATTAATGCCCAAAAGGGTAAAACAAACAAATTGGCGATATTGAATAAATCGGTGATATTCATATTAGGTGACAGTTGACAGGTGACAGGTGACAGTAGGGGTTTAGCATTGCTAAACACCTACCGATTCATAATATATTACAAAGCTACTAATTCAGATTCTATTTCTGATGATTGTAAATCACGACCGATAAAAACTAAACGGGTTTGTTTTGCTTCTTCTGGTTTCCAAGGACGATCATAAAATTTTTCAAATCTTGTCCCTACACCTTGCATCACTAACCGCATGGGTTTATTCGCAACTGCAACAAATCCTTTAATTCTGTAAATTTCTTGTTGTTCTGCCAGTTTCTTTAATGTTTCTTGCAGTTTTTCCGGGTCAAAGGTACGATTTAAAATGACGTGAGTTGAATTTATTTCATCATCGTGATCATGATCTTCTTCGGTGTCGTGATGACTAGGACGATCATCTAAATTATCTTCAACTGCGGATTCAAATCCTAACAATATAGATGGGTCAAGTTTACCATAATCACTAGAGACGATTTTCACTTCTCTAGGTAATTCATTTTTGACTAATTCTACTACTTGGGATTTTTGTTGATCATCAACTAAATCAGTTTTATTCAAAATCACTAAATCTGCACAAGCAAGCTGATCTTCAAACAATTCTTGTAACGGTGTTTCATGTTCTAGACTATCATCTTCTTGTCTTTGGGCAGCGATCGCTTCTAAATCACTAGCAAATGTTCCCGCAGCAACCGCAGCACAATCTACCACTGTAATTACTGCATCTACTGTAGCAGCATTGCGGATTTCTTGCCAACGAAAGGCTTTAACTAAGGGTTTTGGTAATGCTAAACCAGAGGTTTCAATTACAATACAATCAATACTATCACGGCGTTTAATTAACTCCTGCATTGTGGGGTAAAATTCCTCTTGCACAGTGCAGCATAAACAGCCGTTTGTGAGTTCAAATATATTGTTATTATTTTGGGTTTCTGGATTTTCTTGTATTTCATCTTCGGGGCAAATTTGGCAGGATTTTAATAATTCTCCATCTATTCCAAGTTCGCCAAATTCGTTAACTAATACTGCTATGCGTCGTCCTTCGTTGTTTTGGAGTAGGTGACGGATGAGGCTGGTTTTACCGCTTCCTAAAAAGCCGGTGATGACTGTAACGGGGATTTTTGTTGCCATGTTTGGTGTGTTGTTTTGTTATTTGATTTTACCACAATATCCAGATCCCTGAGTTTTTAGATTAATTTACAATTTATTGACAGGTTTAAAAAAGAAGTCGGGGATCTTGTTTTATTGAACCACGAAGACACGAAGGACACAAAGGAAGAAGAGAATAAGAAAGAAAAATTGATTTCAGAAGTGGGGGATTTTATCTCATTTCTGAGATAATATTAGTAATTGTATCTTGTAAAGATTGATTGTTAAGTCTTTGATTCAGTATTTCTCCTCTTTGAAGTATGCTTTTTTTGATAATATTCCAATCAGGTTTGATGTGTAATTCTGTTTCTAATAATTGTTTCTCTTCTGTGGATAAACAATGAATAATTTCAACTAATTTTTTGACTAATTCCCTGTTCATAGTTGTGATTATCGGTAAGGAATAATTATTGATATTTATTTGATTATAACGTAAGTTGCTTTATTTAACCTACGTTACCTATAAAAGTTAGGGATATTAATGTTACTTGATTTTAAGAATATCCAATTTCTATCATCTTGAAAAATTCCTGGACTACTTCATCAGGATTGTTATAACATCTTTCAGCATCAAATCTTTCTACAACTTTGATACCGTTTTTCTTGAAAATCCGTTCTCTTTCTTGTTCTTCTACTCTGCGTTCTGCGGTGTGATATGGTCCATCAACTTCTAAAACTCCCCATTTACCGTTATAACAAATGAGAAAATCAGCTTCTTTATTTTCTCTACCTTTGGGTGTGGTAAGTCGTGCTAAGGAGTTGGGTACAAATAAAACTCCAGTTCTGTCTAATGCTTCAGCAATTTTGATTTCTGTTTTTGAGCGAAAACGTAGGTTTTCCCAAGTGTGAATTGTTGAGTTTGAATAAAATTGAACGCCTTGGTTATTGATATTATTATCACTTTGTGTTCTTTGGGTCTTTTCTATTGTTGTTGTTTTGGTTGAAGAAAATTTCACTCCTTGGTTATTAACAGTATTCTCATTTTCGGGAGTTTTACGTAGAATTAAATCTGTATTTTCTATTATATTTTTATATAAACTGGCAAATTCTCCAGCGTCAAAATTACCATTTATGGGTCGTCTTTCTTTTTTCTCTTTTTTCTCCACATTATCAAAATCTAAATATTCACAATCAAGATATACATATTTACAAATTACTTCGTCTAGGTTTGTTTCACTATTAATATGCCAATCTTTTATATGAGAACCTGTTAAAGTTGCATTGTGAAAATTTGTATGAATTACTTGGGATCTTTCTAAATCAGCGCCACTCAGGTTAGCCCTACTCAGGTTAGCCCTACTCAGGTCAGTCCCACTCAGGTTAGCCCCTCTCAGGCAAGCCCCACTCAGGTTAGCCCCTCTCAGGCAAGCCCCACTCAGGTCAGCCCCACTCAGGTCAGCCCTACTCAGGTTAGCCCTACTCAGGTCAGCCCCTCTCAGGTCAGCCCATCTCAGGTTAGCTTCTGTCAGGTCAGCTTCTGTCAGGTCAGCTTCTGTCAGGTCAGGTGTTGGCCCCCACGAACGATTTTCATCTCTCCACTTATTCCAAACCTCCACCCCTTGATTCAGTATTGCTAAATGCTCTGGATTTGCCATAATCTAGTTTTTATACCTAAAATTCCCAATATTCAGATTTTAACCTAATTTCATTAAGTTTAATCAAAATAGCGATCGCATTTGGCGTTAACTAGGTTTTTTAGTGTTTTATATGACACAATAACTTATGTTGTGTTTTTCAGCTACTGATGTTGACTCAAGCAGAATTTGAGGAATTGATAAATGATAGTACAAAACAAATTGATGTTGATATTTTATGGATTGAAGATGAAGACCATTCTCCTACCGTAGAATTTCGTGTTGAGCTTACCTCAAATCCTGGTTATCCCATTTTTGTCAAAGGTAGTTATAACCCGCTAACAGAAAAACTGACCTACGCACTCATCCATCGGGCTGCTGGTAGAATATATGCTTTGGATTTAGGACAAGATCATAAAAATCCTGATGGAAACCTAGTAGGAGAAAAACACAAGCATCGCTGGAAAGAGTTGTATCGAGATAAAGAAGCTTATGTTCCACCGGATATAACTGCTCCTGTCACCGATCCAGTCAAAGTATGGCAACAATTTTGTCTAGAGTCAAAAATAAAGCATAATGGAATTATGCAAGATCCACCGCCATTACAGCTAGATTTATTCATCTAATGTTAAGCCCTTGTGAAGAAATTGCCAGAACGATTGGAGAGTTGTTTACCTGTTCAACGGTAAACGACTATATCCGTATACGTACCCCATTTCTTTATCCTGACGGTGACGTTATTGATATATATCTAAAGGAAAAAGAGGGTCAATATATCTTGACAGATTTAGGTGAAACTTTACGCTGGCTACGGATGCAAACTATATCTGAGAAAAGGTCAGAAAAGCAAGAAACGCTGATTCAAGATACACTATTAACTCATGGTGTCGAAAAATACAGAGGAATGTTAATAATTAGAATACAAGGAAATGAAAACTTAGCTTCTGCCGTCACAACTTTATCGCAAGCAGCATTTAGAGTTTCTGATATTTGGTTTACATTTAAGACTAGAGCTTTTGAGTCAATTATAGAAGAAGTAGCAGAATTTTTAACAGAGAAACAAATACCTTTTGAACAAAATAAGAAATTTGCAGGGCGTTCTGGGCGTTCTCGAAAAGTAGATTTTTTCACCGAATATCGCCAACAAGTATCATTAATTGATGTATTAAGTACAGCAAGCGTGGCAGTAGGTAATAGTAGGGCTGACAATGTTTTTACTGTTTGGTCAGACCTTAGCTACCTTCAAGAAAGAAATTACAAATTTATTTCATTATTTGACGATACTATAGACATTTGGAAACTTGAAAATATTACTCTTCTAGAACAAGTGTCTAATGTAGCATACTGGTCGCGCAAAGCTGAATTTCAAGAAATGCTCCTTATATAATATCATTTTTCATAAGTAAATTAATGAAATTTGTAAAACAATCTTTAGAATACTATTTAAACCTTAAATATTCTGTCACTCTTTACCCTGACGCAGAACAAGGTGGATATGTAGCAGAAATCAAAGACTTACCCGGATGTCTCACTCAAGGATAAACCCTAGAAGAGATAATAACAAATATCAATGAAGCGCGGGAATTATGGATTGAAACAGCTTATGAAGCGGGTGATAATATTCCTTTACCCAGTGAAAAAAATATCATAAATGATCCACTAGCTGAGTTTATTGGAGTAGTAGAAAATGGGAGTTTAGCGCAAAATATAGATCAAGAATTATATGAATGAATAGTCAATTATTTATGGATACAAAATTAAAACTTGTCTGATAGTAAGCTGTGATGCAGCTAAATTGTATAATCATAAATTTCTGAACTCTTGTGGCACAGGCATCTTGCCTGTATCATTTATACAAATTAAATGCACAACAGCTTATCTGTAACTGCATGGATGGGAATGGTAAATTCTACTTTAGTCATAAGATTGCGTAATTTATCTTAGTTTAATTGAATATTTCCCCTGCGAACTTCTCGCACAACTTCACAAATTTCTTCTGTTGTTAATGGGTTAGGATCATTTACTGCTTCTCTTCTCTTTCTTAATTCCTGCCAATCTATTTTAGGAGCTTTTTTAAACAAAATACCATCTTCTGTGAAGCTAACTGCATATTTTTCACCATTAACAAATTGTTCTCGAATTTCTGGAGGAAGTTCTAAATTTCCTTCTGGTGTGAAAGTAATAGTAATTGTTTTTTCCATAATTACCTCATTACAGCAGGAGTCAGGAGTCAGGAGTCAGAAGTAAAAGTGAGGTGAATTGAACTGACTTTATTTTACAGGACTGACGCACAATCTCTCTAGTGCGTAAGTCCTAATATAGATGATTTTAAAATTTAGGGGTAATCTCCCTCCGGTTGCTTTCATCCACAGAAAACAATCACAGGGAAATTACCCCTAATTCAATGCTTGTTAATTATAGACTAGACAATGAAAGGCTTTTAATACTGTCACCTGTCACCTGTCACCTAATTACTCAGCAGTCACCAATTCTGTACTACCTTTTGTCCGCTTACGAGTCAAGGTATTATAAACCATGATACCGATCGCTTTAATCAAATTACCTTCTAACTCTTGGAACATCTTCATGTTCACACCAAAAGCGTCGTTAGCTTCTTCGACAATGCGATCGCCTGTAGCATCATCAATGGGCATTTCATCCAAATTTTGCCGATATTTGGCTTTAAATCCCTTCTCATCGCTAATATCTGCAAATTCATAAAAAGCTGTACCTTCACCTTCACCCAGGTTCATTGCAGTTACAGCAATGTTTTTAAGAATTTGTCCACCAGACAAGTCACCCAAATAACGAGTATAGGAATGTGCAACCAACAATTCGGGTTCTGTAGCGGAAATTTCCCGAATGCGGTTTACATAAGTCTCACCAGCAGGGGATAATTTGATCTGCTCCCGCCAGTTATAACCATAGTAGTAAGCTAAATCCTGCTCTAAAGAATGCTTGCGGTTCAGTGCAGGAAAATAAATTTTACCCACAACAGGGTGATTTTTGTGCTTTTCCATCTCCTCTTCCATTGCTGAGTAGATGAAATAAAAGTTAGCAACCAGTTTCCGGTATGAATTTTTTTCTACCACTCCTTTTAAAAAGCACTTGACAAAACCAACGTTTTCTGCCATTGTATGCGCTTTTTTTGTACCTACTCGTAACTTGGAGGCTAAATTACTGCTCATGCTAAATTTCTCTACTTTAAAAAGTCAACTGTTGGGATTTTTCACAAATGGCGAAAAAATGCCACTAAAAGGTTACATTAGAACTATTTGATGAGAATTTATATTAAAATTCATTAAGTTACATTATTTTCGTATTTATTTATACCTTAACTCTGGCAATAGACATTTATTAGGTTATAAATACAAAGCTAATTGCTTGATTTAGCCAACAATGAGGATTTTTTATAGTAAACAATTAATAAGCACCTGTAATATTACTTAACATAAAATCGTTAAAGTTCATAGTCATTCAGAAAAAAATTACAGGTGTACTGTTTGTTAATAATTCCTCAGAATTGTTGAACAGGGGTTAAAGTGTTATTCTCCGAAATGTTTAATGGTGTGGAGTGTTGAAAAATATGGTTTCTTCTATAACTCGGACTCAAAGCAGTATATCTGATGGTTATGTGGCTAGTCTTGCAAGTAATTTTGTTCCTAGTTTGCTATCCTTGCCAAAAACACCGTTATTTGGTACAGACGGCATTCGGGGAAAAGTGGGAGAATTGTTAAATGCTCCTTTGGCTTTACAGGTTGGTTTTTGGGCGGGTATTGTTTTACGTGATCATGCTGCAAATAATGGTTTAGCAAAAAATGGACCGATAATTTTAGGTCAAGACTCCAGAAATTCTAGTGATATGCTGGCAATGGCGTTAAGTGCAGGTTTAACCGCCGCAGGGTTAGAAGTTTGGTATTTGGGTTTATGTCCCACTCCTTGCGTTGCTTATCTTACCAGCATCACAGAAGCTATCGGTGGTGTAATGATATCTGCCAGCCATAACCCACCAGAAGATAATGGTATTAAAATCTTTGGGGCAAATGGTACAAAGCTGTCAAAAGAATTACAAGGGCAAATAGAAGCGGGTTTGCGGGGTAAACTGGCAACTGTTAGCAGTGTAAGCAACTGTGGAAAGCATTATTCAAGAACAGAATTAATTGGAGATTACGGACAGGCATTGCAACAACCATTACAGCCACAAGTAAATCTGCAAGGAATGAAAATTGTCTTAGATGTGGCTTGGGGTGCGGCTGTGGGGTTAGCACCGACCGTATTTACCCAGATGGGTGCGGATGTAATTTGCTTACATAATCAGGCGGATGGCGATCGCATTAATGTCAATTGCGGTTCTACCCATTTAGATATTTTAGCTGACGCAGTGAAAGAGTATAAAGCCGATATGGGATTTGCCTTTGATGGCGATGCAGATCGAGTATTAGCTGTAGATAACACTGGTAGACAGGTAAACGGTGATTACATTCTTTACCTTTGGGGTTGTCATTTGCAAGAGCAACAAAAATTACCAGATAACTTGATTATTTCCACCGTCATGGCTAACCTGGGATTTGAGAAAGCTTGGGAAAAACAGGGTGGTAAATTAATTCGTACCGCCGTCGGGGATCAGTACGTACAAGCAGAAATGTTAAAAACTGGGGGAATGTTAGGGGGAGAACAATCAGGACATATCCTCTGTCGTCATTATGGCATGACTGGAGATGGTTTATTAACAGGATTACATTTAGCCGCAGTGGTGAAAGCAGGAGGAGTTTCCTTAGCAGAAATGGTAGATCAAAGTTTTCAAACCTATCCGCAACTATTACAAAACGTGAGAGTAGAAGACAGAGAAAAACGCTTAGTTTGGGAAAAATGCGAACCAGTACAAAAAGCGATCGCCAAAGCCGAAGCCGCAATGGGTGATAATGGACGGATATTAGTCCGTGCATCTGGCACAGAACCAGTAATTAGAGTTATGGTAGAAGCTGCGGATACGGAATTGGTAAACTATTGGACAAAGGAATTAGTTTCACAAGTTCAAGAACACATAGCGTAAATAGGTGACAGGTGACAGGTGACAGTATAGCTGATGCTCATAGCACACCAGATAGATGCTATCAGGAGAAAGAAGAATAAAGAACTAATTTTTCTTCCCCCATACCCTACACCCTGTTCCCTTTCAATTGTCACCTGTCAACTGTCACCTAAACAGTTATGTTCAAAACCAAGAAAAAAACCAAGTTAAATCAATTTTTGAGTTATTACAGCAGTTTTCATGTATTTAGACTACACCCTAAATTACTTTACTTCTTCCTTTGCGCCTTTGCTCCTTTGTGTCTTTGCGCGAAACCTAAATCACGATGTGGTTCATTTACCTGAAAGATCGCACAACAAGTAATTCAAGCATATCAAGAAATTATGCCAGGAGTCAGGAGTCAGGAGTGAGAATAAAGAGAGAATAAAGAATTAATGGAATTGATATCCTCAGAGTTAAGAAACTTAAAATTTTGTTGCAATCTGCAAAATGTCCATAGGATAATAGTTAATTTGTGTCATACTGTCACAGTAAAATAATTATCTTTTCTAATTACAGGGAATCTAGCATGGCTCTCCGTCTTGGTGATACAGTACCTAACTTTACACAAGCGTCTACACACGGCGACATCAATTTTTATGAATGGGCGGGTGATAGCTGGGTAGTATTATTTTCTCATCCTGCTGACTATACACCTGTTTGCACCACAGAATTAGGTACAGTTGCAAAGTTAAAACCCGAATTTGACAAACGCAACGTGAAAGCGATCGCTCTCAGTGTTGATGATGTAGAATCTCATAACGGTTGGGTAGGTGATATCGAAGAAACCCAAAACACCGCCCTCAACTACCCAATTTTGGCAGATGCAGACAAAAAGGTTTCTGACCTTTATGATATGATTCATCCTAACGCGGCTGCAAACATCACAGTGCGTTCTGTATTCATTATCGATCCCAACAAAAAATTACGTCTTTCTTTCACCTACCCTCCCAGCACTGGACGCAATTTTGATGAATTATTGCGGGTCATTGACTCTTTACAATTGACAGATAACTACAGTGTTGCTACACCAGCAGACTGGAAAGATGGTGATGATTGTGTAATTGTTCCATCCTTAAAAGATCCCGCAGTTCTCAAAGAGAAATTTCCCAAAGGTTATCAAGAAATTAAACCTTATTTGCGGATGACTCCCCAACCCAATAAATAATTTTTAGGTAGCTATCAGCAGTCAGCAGTCAGCTAATAACAGCAATAACAAAGATTGAGAAATATTAATTTCTGGCTGATTACTGAAATTTTAGTAACATTAATATTCATGATCATGGTGGGTTAAAGATTTTATAACCCACCATTTTTTATATAATAAAATAAGTTAGATCAGCAAAGTAGGATTAAAGATAATGCTGTCATCACCTATAGTTTTTCAATTACCATCATCAGTTAAAATGACAGATGAACAATTTTTTGATTTCTGTCAAATTAACCGTAACTTACGCATTGAGAGGAATAAATTTGGAGAAATATCAATTATGTCACTAGCAGGATCAGAAACCGGAAACAGAGAGATTAATATTCTAGGACAGTTGTGGGTATGGACAGAAAAAGATGGTACGGGTATTGCTTTTTCTTCCAGTACAGGTTTTAAACTTTCCACAAGTGCAGAACGTTCTCCCGATGCTTCCTGGATAAAATTAGAAAGATGGAATACTTTGACATCAGAACAACAGAAAAAGTTTGCTCCTATTTGTCCAGATTTTATCATTGAATTAAGGTCAGCTTCCGATAATTTGCAACCATTAAAAGAGAAAATGGTGGAATACATGGAAGAACCAGGAATACAATTAGGATTATTAATTGATCGTAAACATCGCCAAGTTTATATTTATCGTCCTGGACAACCAGAGGAATGTTTAGAAAATCCTGAAACCGTAAATTGTGATCCTATTTTACCAGGGTTTGTGTTGAATATGGCGAAAATTTGGTGATTGTGATTGTTGCTTTCATGGAAAATATTAATATTCATTAATATTCATTGAACAAATTTTATTTCATCTTTGGGAATTTTGATTCTAGAAATAGTTGATAAACAAAAAGTATTATAACCTACGCTTTTTGAGCTACTTTCAGGAAATGATGCACAAATTTTTCACCAGGGGAAGTGTAAAAGATTGTGAATAGATGCAAATAAAGGCAAAATTTGAAAGGGTAGAACTCAGATAGATTTGAATATGGATATAAAACAAGGATTTGTAGGTACTATTGGTAACACACCACTGATACGGTTAAACAGCTTTAGTGAAGAAACCGGTTGCGAAATTTTAGCCAAAGCAGAATTTCTCAATCCTGGTGGTTCTGTGAAAGATCGTGCTGCGCTTTATATTATCGAAGATGCAGAAAAAAAAGGTTTACTCAAACCCGGTGGTACAGTAGTAGAAGGAACTGCGGGTAATACAGGAATAGGATTAGCGCATATCTGTAATGCTAAAGGGTATAAATGCCTAATTATTATTCCCAATACCCAATCTCAAGAAAAAATAGATGCGCTGACAACATTGGGTGCGGAAGTTCGTCCTGTTCCGGCTGTACCCTACAAAGACCCTAATAATTACGTTAAATTATCTGGTAGAATTGCCACCGAGATGGAAAACGCCATTTGGGCAAATCAATTTGATAATTTAGCAAATCGTCAAGCCCATTACGAAACCACCGGTGAGGAAATTTGGCGACAAACAGAGGGTAAAATAGATGGTTGGGTAGCTGCAACCGGAACAGGTGGAACTTTCGCAGGTGTGGCAATGTGTTTGAAAGAAAAGAACCCCAATGTTAAATGTGTAGTTGCTGATCCGATGGGTAGCGGTTTATATAGCTATGTGAAAACCGGCGAAATCAAAATCGAAGGTAATTCTATTACTGAAGGTATTGGTAATAGTAGAATTACCGCTAATATGGAAGGCGTACCCATTGATGATGCCATTCAAATTGATGATCAAGAAGCTTTACGAGTGGTTTATCAACTATTAAGAAAAGATGGTTTATTAATGGGTGGTTCAACAGGAATTAATGTTGGTGCTGCGGTGGCTTTAGCGAAACAATTGGGACCCGGACATACTATTGTGACTATTCTTTGTGACAGCGGATCTCGCTATCAATCACGGATATTTAACAAAGAATGGTTAGCCAGTAAAGGGTTGTCTGTTAGTTAAAGGGTTGATAAGATCCCCGACTTCTTTGATGATCGTGTCAATAAATTGTGAATTTATCGCAGAAGTCGGGGATCTGGGGATGATGTTTTTGAAAGTTGATTTACTTAAAACTGATAAAATCTAAAATCCAAAATCTAAAATCTAAAATCTAAAATCCTATGAATCCCTACACTATTTTTTCTCAAATCAAACTTCAATGTGTGAGTGATGGCACTATAAAACCGTTGTTAGAAAATTGCGAAAGTGCTGCAAAAATCCTAGTTTTAGTATTGCCACAACTGGGAGATTTTGATAGTTTAGAATATGCCTGGTGGTTACAGCGAGAAGCGCAAAATTTAGCAAATCAAAAAATTGCTATTCGTGCAGTAGGTATTGGGAATCTCACTTCTGGAAGAAAATTCTGTGAATATACAGGATTTCCCCAAGAAAATTTATTTGTTGATGAAAATGCTGAATTACATCAAAAACTGAATCTTTATCCAGGTTTAAAAGTTTCTGTTCCTGGACTTTCTCAAAGTCAGAAATCTTGGTTAAATTTAATGTTAATGTGTGCAGGTATTGGTAGTCCTGGAACATTAAAAGAAGTTTTTCGGGGATACAAAGGAGATAAACAAGCACCCCAACTTATAGCAGATGATGAGATGATTCAAGGTACTCCTTTACCAGCTTTTAAAGGTTCGTTTTTTAAACTAGCTGGAGGTAGTGGTTTTCAACGTCCTTTTGAATTAGCTACTCTGCGACTAAAAAATATGGTAGAAGTATTAAAAAATTGGTCAACTTATGTGCCAAATTCTGCTTATTTAACTCAACGTGGTGGAACATTTTTATTTAATAATCAAGGTGAATTACTTTATGAACATCGAGATCCAGGAATTTTAGGTTTTGCTGCTAACATGAGTCAACCTCTATCATTTTTACCAATTGATAATTGAAAATTGACAATTGATAATTGTTTTATTCAAGATATCGCAGATTGCAGATTGATGAGGTACAGCATTTAAGTTTAAAGCCACTCACCAAGCCAGTTTTCCTCCTGCCTCCTGCCTCCTGCCTCCTGCTATAATTCAAAATTTAGGTTATTCGTAATGTTAAATCTACCAACAGAAGATCAAGTAAAATCTACTAAATGTGTGCAGGTGTGTCAACATCGTAGCTGTAGAAAACAAGGTGCAGCAGAAGTATTAGCAGCTTTTCAAGCTTTACCGATTCCCCATGTGACAGTTACAGCTAGTGGTTGCTTGGGTCAGTGTGGTAGTGGTCCAATGGTGTTAGTGTTACCTGAGATGGTGTGGTATTGTCGGGTTTTACCTCTGGAAGTACAAACACTGGTAGAAAAACATTTAATAGGTGGTCAAAGAGTCCACAGAATGCTATATCATCATTTTCATCCTCAGAGATAATGCTGATGAAAAAATATCCGAAAACAGCATCTTGTTCACGGAAGAGAGAAAACTGATGGACATTAAGCAGCTACGCCAAGTTTTAAAATTAAAGTGGTTAACTTACTATCAAGAAAATATTTCTTGGTTAACAAAA
Organism: Sphaerospermopsis sp. LEGE 00249; assembly: GCF_014299995.1. Taxonomy (NCBI): domain Bacteria; kingdom Bacillati; phylum Cyanobacteriota; class Cyanophyceae; order Nostocales; family Aphanizomenonaceae; genus Sphaerospermopsis; species Sphaerospermopsis sp. LEGE 00249. Next base: position 50,661 of record NZ_JACJUZ010000009.1, read on the forward strand.
ATGCAAATTTGGCGCACCTATGATGGTGTGAGACGACCTTCATCTGGTTATATTTTAGCCACTCTCTCGGTTTTAGAACCGCGTTTACAGCACATACTTCCTTTTATTCTGGAGTTAAATAATAATCCTGATCAAATAGTCGCTGCTTTAGGGTTGAATTTTAATCCTGATGAGGAGTTGCGTTTATTAGAATTAGAAAAATCTTTAGCTAAAAACCAAATTGTTCACAAAAATTCCGTGACTTGTTCTCATACAGATACACAGATAAAACAAGATTTTCAGTCTAGGGTTGAACCGAAAAAAAAACAGGTATTGTTAAGAATTGTTCCCAGTGTTGAACACAAACAGCAATCTGTTTCTGCGGTGACAATTAGCAAACCAGTAGATCATCATTTTACCGCAGCTAGGGAAGAAATATCTCAGAAAACCCATAGATTAGGAATTGGGCGATCGCCAAATATCACCGAACCAATTCCTATCAAATATCAATTTACAGGTCTTCCCGTCAAAGAAATTTCTTATATTTCTGCTACTACTAACGCCCGCAGTTTACCCGCTTGGATGGATGAATTTTGTCCAGGGGTAGGTAGGTGACTGGGGACTGGGGACTGGGAAGAAAGCAGGGGGCAGGGTGCAGGGTGCAGGGGGAAAGGGGAAGTTAATAACCCAATCACCAATCACCAATCACCTATAATGGATATTCATGAGAAACAAAGGGGATGGAAACAACTTCTCCTTCACTGTTTCCTACTTGCACTTTTAACCCTACACCACCAGCTTTAGAACGAATGTAACCTAGTCCAAAATGACCTTCAGGGGTTTCTGTGTAACTGGTAAGTTTACCGACTTTTTCATCTCCTATGGTAATCACGCTTCCTGGTGCTGCGGGAGCGTTAAGACTAATTCCCCATAAATATTGTTTTACACCTTTATAGGTGTTTAATCTAGCAATGGTTTCTTGACCGATGTAACAACCTTTATTAAAAGATACAGTTTGCCACAAACCGATCTCCAAGGGATTATACTCATCAGTAATTTCTGCATCGGGTACAGGACGACCTTGTAATATTCGCAAAGTTTCCCAATGGCGATCGCTCAATTCTACCGCATCATATTCTAATATTTTCTCCCACAGTTTTTGTTTTTCCGCTACAGGGAAAATGAGAGTATATCCAGGGATAGCTAACCCACTACCCACGGCAAAAATCATATTATCAACCACAATGTGACTATTATTGGGTTTACCAATCAGTGAACCAGCCCCCAATTTTTCTACAATAGCATCGCTTTGGGGTCCGATGAGGCTAAAAGTTGCAGTTTCATTAGTGATATCAGTTAACGTTACCTTGTCTGCAAAAAATATGTAACGATCTAACCATGACATCAAAAATTCTCGCCGATGGGGTGAAACTAAAAGTAACACTGCATCATCGAGAACATAACCAGTTACTAAATCTATAGTTCTGGCTGTGGATGTAACCATTACAGTATCACAACCTTCACCTGGTTTGAGGCGTTGAAAATCATTGGTGCTTTGGTTGTGTAAAAACCGCAGACTGTCATCACTAGAAACACGGATGCGTCCCCAATGGGAGCGATCGCACACAGCAACCCCTTCTTTAGCTGCATGAATAGCTGCTGCATTTTTATTATCAATTGCAGATGTTGGCATAGTAATCAAGACTTACCCTATTTTCAGGTTTTTTACATCACAAATATTAACAAATATAGATACCTGCTGACCAGTGACGTTGATAATAAAATAAGCTGTTGTGCATTTAATTTGTATAAGTGGAACAGGCATCTTGCCTGTTAAACAAGAGTTCAGAATATTAGGATTATACAATTTAGCTGTGTAACAGCTTACCTGAGATTTATAGAGTTAATCCAAAATCTAAAATTTCAAATTTCTTAATCTACGACTCTAATTAAGCCTTTAGGTTATTCATTTTTTCGGTAAAATAACTTAGATGTTTAAAAGTTCACAGGTTTATCAAATATGACATTAGCGGAAATTGGAATTATTGGTGGCAGTGGTTTATACAAAATGGAAGCTCTGAAGGATGTAGAAGAAATAGAAATAGAAACACCTTTTGGCTCACCATCAGATGCGGTAATTATCGGCACTTTAGCAGATACAAAAGTTGCCTTTTTGGCTCGTCATGGTCGTAATCATACGTTATTACCTTCTGAATTGCCGTTCTGTGCCAATATCTATGCTATGAAGCAATTAGGAGTAAAATACTTAATTTCTGCTAGTGCAGTTGGTTCGTTGAAAGCAGAGGTAAAACCATTAGATATGGTAGTTCCAGATCAGTTTATTGACAGAACTAAAAACCGTATTTCCACGTTTTTTGGTGAGGGAATTATAGCGCATATTGCATTTGGTGATCCAATTTGTAAAAATTTGGCGGCTGTTTTAGCTGATGCGATCGCTTCTCTAAATTTACCTGATGTCACTCTTCACCGTGAAGGTAATTATGTCTGTATGGAGGGTCCTGCATTTTCTACCAAAGCTGAATCAAATCTTTATCGCAGTTGGGGTGCAACAATTATTGGCATGACCAATTTACCAGAAGCAAAGTTAGCCAGAGAAGCGGAAATTGCTTATGCAACTTTGGCTTTAGTTACAGATTATGATTGTTGGCATCCAGATCATGATAATGTCACAGTAGAGATGGTGATTGGCAATTTACAACGCAATGGGGTAAATGCCCAAAAAGTAATTCAAGAAACTGTAAAGCGGTTAAGTGAAAACCCCCCTCAAAGTGATGCCCATTCTGCTTTGAAATATGCGATTTTGACAAATTTAGCAAATGCACCAGCCGCAACCAAGGAGAAGTTAAGTTTGTTGTTGGAGAAGTATTTATAGGGCATTGGGAATTGGGAATTGGGAATTGGGAATTGGGTTATTCATCCTCCCAGTCCCCAGTCACCAGTCCCCAGTCACCAGTCCCCAGTCCCCAGTCACCAGTCCCCAGTCCCCTCACGCTACCTGAAAACTAAAATTCAGACTTGCCCAGTTATTCACATTTAATACATAAGAATCAGTAGTAGTTCCATTGATTTCAGCTTTAGCTTTAGTACCATTATGTAAATCTTGCAGTAAAGCCTGGGCAACTTCTAAGGTATTAACTAACGAAATGATGGGCTGTTGATCAGCGGTGGGATACCTAGCCGTTACCAAGGCTGCTAAAGTGTCCGTAAAAGGAGATGTACTCAAAATTAGTTGATGTTCACAAAACAATGCTCGTGTAGGCAACAACCAGCCAAAGGTAGTATCATTTTGGGGGAATTTCAGGGTTTGCCCTGGGGGAATGACTATTTCTTGCAGATCGGGTTTGGTGTCAGAAACACTTGCTTCTGGGGACATCTGCCAAGGATAAAAAGCTATGGCACTTCTAGTATTATTTAACCCCACCAACATTAAATAAATCGGGCGATCGCTCAAATTTTCTACCCGGTACTGCATCCTACTACCCACGGGAACTGTAGGAACAACTGTTCCTGGGGTGGTAAATGCTTTGTTAGTTGTAGTTTCCCCACTCAGATTGCGCCATGTTTGTCGCTGCATAACTACACGAGGCGAGATTTTGTTCATCATCTCTAAACTCGCTTTCACCGGTAAACGAGAAGAACCTTCATTTTCTGTCAGTCGCCATAACTTGGCGGCTAACAAGGTGGAAAATTTGGGTGTTAATCTTTGTACTGCAACTTTAACTGCTTCTCCAATTTCTCCAGAAGTATTATTTATTAGCTCACCACTGAGAGAAAAAAGACCATAACGACTAGGAACATTTTCCACTTTACCAAATACGTAATCAGCGCCCTGATCTGCTGAGGCAATATTGATCATGCGGGTAATGGCTGCAAAGGCACTGGTAGCGTCTACACGCTCAATTCTTTCCAGTCCCGAATCTAAGGCTACTGTTAAATTAATATTCCGGGGTAACACGCGCACCGCTTCTTGTACCAGTTGCCCAACTTGTAGAGATTTGCTATGTTCTTGACTAGATATCTGTGCTTTTGCAGTTAAGCCACTGCGGGACTTTAATATTAACTGTTCTCCAGTCGGCAAAGTCAATCTCGAATTAACACCATAGTATTGCCAAACGTGCGGGGGGATTCCTCCTAACCATAATTGTACTGTTTTACCATCGTCATCCTTAGCTTTCACTACTCCTTCGGCTGTATTGCTTTCTATAGGAAAATTCTCATTAATTAAAGCACTTTGAGGATTTTTCTTCTCACTGAGTAACCCTGGTCGCTGTTCACTACCCAGTTTGTACATAGAACTACTAGCATGAGAGAGAAGAATTTGTATAGTTGTGGCGGGGGTTACTTCCCATAGATATTGGGTTAAAGCGTAGGTAAATAAACCCGCACTGAAACCGGAAAACAATAATTCTCCCGCTGGTTGCTCTGGTTGTGAAGTTGCTTTTAGCACCATGACATTTTTAGCAACTGAGTTCTGTGTTTGCAGGTGGTTGAACAGATCCAGTTCTTTGAGTGCTAACTTTGCTGTTGATGGTTCTGGACGGGCGCGAAATCGCAAACCGGCAGGATGTAATGTACTGTTAGCAGAGTAGCTAGTATCTAATACTGCTGTTACTCGGTCTGTGGGGAGCGATCGCAATAAACCTAAAAGATTTTCTTCTAATAAATAGTTGACAAAATTAATATTTTGTGTATTTTCGTCAACTGGGATCAGGGCATTCTGCAAATTTTCTGGGAAAGTACCCAACTTGACACGACTACCATAGCCGCTAAAGTGGAAAATCACAACATCATCGGCTTTTGCTTGTTTACCCAAGTGATCTAAAATAGCTGCCTCAATAAATTCTCGACTGGCTTGTTCCTCAGTTAAGGTAAGAATATCTGAAGTTGCAAAGCCAAAACGGTGAATCAAAAGTTCTTTTTGCAATTCCACATCTGTCAGACAACCACCAAGGGCGGGACTTTGTGGATATTGATTTATACCTATTAGCAATGCCAACTTGCGGCTATTGGGTGCTGCTAAAGCTTGATAATAGTGATTTCCCAAAGTCAACCACTCAGCTTGAGTTAAACCCAATAGTGCCAGTATAGAGCCAATTCTTCCTAAAAACGCACGCCGTTTCATAAATTAGCTGTTAACCCTCAGTCGATAAGGTACAGCTTAAAGGGCTGAGGGCTAAAGAGTAAAGTTTGAAATTAGACTTTTTGCTACTTTTTCAGTCTCTTTAAACCAAAGCTGGTTGTTGGATCATTGCCCGTGCTAACTCGGCTGCCACTTCTGGACGAGAAAATTCTGGTGGGGGTAACTCACCACGACGCAACATTTCTCTAACTTTTGTTCCCGATAGGTGAACCCGTTCCTCTGGTTTGCTAGGACTGGTTTTAGTGGTGGCCATTTGTTTGGTGCGTGTGCAGTAGAAAGCGTGTTCAAACTTCATTGGCAGAATGCCCAGTTCTTCTGGCGCAAACTCATCAAATATATATTGAGCGTCATAAGTACCGTAGTAGTCACCTACTCCCGCATGATCTCGCCCAACTATAAAATGTGTACAGCCGTAATTTTTACGCACTAGAGCATGGAAAATAGCTTCTCTGGGTCCTGCATAACGCATTGCCGCTGGGTTAATTGCCAGAATTACTCGATCTAAGGGGTAATAATGATCCATTAATATTTCATAACAACGCATCCGTACATCCGCAGCGATGTCGTCTTCTTTGGTTGCACCGACTAATGGGTGTAAAAATAGACCATCAACTGTTTCCAAGGCGCACTTTTGAATGTACTCATGGGCGCGGTGGATGGGGTTGCGAGTTTGGAAACCAACGATAGTTTTCCAGCCTTTTTCTCTAAACATTTGCCGGGAAGCAGCGGGATCTATTTGGTAGGCGGGAAACTGGGGATGAGGATCACGTTGCAGTAACCAGATATCCCCAGCCAGATTCACAGAACCTTGGTTATATACTACCTGTACTCCAGGGTGTTTGGCTTCATCTGTGCGATATACATTTACAGCTTCGCGTTTTTTGTCGTAAGTATATTTTTCGCTTAGTTCCAAAACCCCAATGTACTCGCCATTGGGGTTATCCAGACGCACTAAACCACCTACTTGGAGAGGGGCGGCAACTTCTTCTGTGACAGATAGTGTAATGGGAATTGACCAAACAGTACCGTTAGCCAATCGCATTTCTGCAACTACGCGATTATAGTCGGCTTGGTTCATGAAACCAGTCAGCGGACTAAAACCACCGATCGCAATCATTTCTAGATCGGAAACGGCTCGCTCATCAAGGGTTACTCGTTGTAAAAATTCTGCTTTGGAAAGAAATAATTCTCTTTGTTCAGTTGAAGCAATTCTGTTAATTAATTCTCCGCCGTGGGGGGCGATCGCATCTGGTTGGTAACTCAACGTGATTCCTTCCGTAATTTATAAATATTGTTATTGTTGCAATCTATGTACTAAGTTATCAAATTGTGGGTACTTTGTGTTACAACTTCACAAAAAAAATTTTCTATTGCCGGTCGGAAAGGGTGTGATTGGTGACTGGGGACTGGGGACTGGTTACTGGGAAAAATCTTTCCTCCTCTACTCCCCTACTTCCCCTACCTCTTGAACTCCTGACTCCTGACTCCTATCCCCTAACGAAAAGACTTTCAAAAGCATTCCCTAATTATGCTACCTTTGAGTAAGAAATATGAGATTGCCAAATGGTAATACTATGCAAACGGAAAAAATATCTATTTCCTTGCCAACAGCTTTATTGCAGTTTGTGGAGAACTACAAAATTACCAAAGGTTGTAAATCTCGTTCTCAAGTAATTGAGTTAGCATTAGATTTATTGAGATTTCAAGAGTTAGAGCAAGCATATCGGGAAGCATCAGCAGAAATTGACCCAGAATGGGAATTAACCCTAGAGGATGGGCTGAAAGATGAAACGTGGTGAAATTTATTTTGCTAACCTCAGTCCCGCAGTAGGATCAGAAATGGATACCTGAACGGTTGCTTTAATTAATATTGTGTAGTACAATAGTATTTTAGAAATATATATTATTCGCTCGAAGGAAAAAATTTAAGATACTTTTTATTACTAAGAATAGTTGCTGGAATTATCAAAATCGAAGGAAACAAGTATGCTCAGTTGTCATGATGTTGCAAAGTATTTTCTATCTCAAGCTGATGAAGATGCTGGGGATTTAATTTCTAATCTGAAACTACAAAAATTACTTTACTACGCACAAGGTTTTCATTTAGCACTGTATAACGAACCTTTGTTTCCTGAGCCTGTTGAAGCTTGGATTCATGGACCAGTTGTACCGGAAGTTTATCATGAGTATAAAAACTTTGGTTCTAGTGCAATTCCCATTCCTGAAGATATTGATTTTTCGATATACGATGAAAAAACTGTTGATTTACTAGATGAAGTTTATAGCGTATATGGTCAATTTTCAGCTTGGAAATTGAGAAATATGACTCATAATGAAGAACCTTGGAAAGACACAGATGTAAGTGATGTTATTACTCATGAATGTCTAAAAAAATATTTTAAAACTCAGCTTTTAGATGAAGATGAGTAAGAAAAAAATTAAACAACCCCAAAAAGATAGGGGTAATAAACTAACAACTCCAAATGATCAAAAAGAAATTTCTCCAGAAAAAGCTCCACCTGTATTTTCTCTACGTTACCTAGAGGGTGAATATTGTTTAACTAAGTGTGAGAAAGATGATCAGGTTGCATTTGCTTTAAAATTGCATAGACTGAGTAAATTAACCTGGAGTCAAATACACTCGCAAGGTAGACACCAACTTGGTTATGAGAAAATTTCTAGGGATGCTATTAAAGCACCAATTCCCAAATTTATTACAGAAGATGTCAATTTTATTGCTTTTCGCTTTTCCGGTATAAAAGCAATGGTAGGCTATAGAGATGGTGCTATATTTTATGTTATTTGGTTAGATAGAAATTTTACTCTTTACAATCATGGTTAATTGCTGTTTGCAGATAGTACATTTTTTATCTAACAATTACACTGTAAAGATTTGTTGTGCTGTTAATTGCAAGTTAGGAAAGATGGAAGAAACAAGTTGATCGTTATTTTGAAACAATTGCTTTTCATATTCATCACCAACTAGGGTACAAATAGTAATTGTTGGTTGTTTGGGTTTACCAATATATTCTCTTCCTCCAATTCCCAAATAATCTACAATCAAATATTCAGGTACACCTAATAAAGCGTAATCTTCGACTTTACGGGCGTAGTCGTTTATTTACACTACTTAACTAAACTGTTCAATTATCCCCCCACCTAATACCTTTTCCCCTTCATACCAAACCGCAGCTTGTCCTGGGGTAATGCTGAACTGAGGTTCATCAAAAACTAACCGCACTCTGTCATTTTCTAAAGGTATCACCGTCACCGCTACAGGTTGGGAACGATAACGAATTTGCACTTCTGCACGGATGGGGGTTGCAGGTTCAGCAATGGATACCCAGTTTACCCGGTTAACTGTACATTCTCCTTGTGTTCCTTTGGTGCGATCGCCCACTACCACACGATTATTAACTGCATCTAATTCAATCACATACAAAGGTTCAGCAGCAGCAATTCCTAAACCTTTACGCTGACCAATTGTGTAATGATGGACACCATCATGTTTACCCAAAACCTTACCAGTGGTATCCACAATATCACCTGGTTTTGGTGCTAAATATTTATCTAAAAATGCCCGCATTGAACCGTTACTTTCTACCAAGCATAAATCTTGACTTTCTGGTTTATCGGCGGTTTTTAACCCATATTCGGCGGCTATTTTACGGGTATCGCTTTTATTTAATTCTCCCAAAGGAAAGATCGAAGCCCCAAGTAAATCTTGAGACAAATCATATAGGAAATAAGATTGATCCTTGTTGCGGTCAACGGCGCGTAATAATTGATAACGTCCAGTGGTTTCATCATAAGTAATTCGCGCATAATGACCGGTAGCTATGTAATTACTTTCTAACTTCTCCCGTGCATATTCCACCATTGGTCCAAACTTCACCGTCTTGTTACATTGAGAACAAGGCAGGGGCGTAATTCCCACACTATAACCAGAGACTAAATAATCAACAATATTCGCTTGAAAGACATCCCGAATATCGACAATTTCGTGGGGAACACCCAATTGTTCACAAATACTAGCCGCGTCGATCATTCCTTCAGAGCAACATTGACCCTTACCTTTCATTAACCAAAGGGTCAAACCAATTACATCATAGCCCTGATTGTGTAAAATAGCGGCAGCTACAGAACTGTCAACGCCACCAGAAAGACCAACGACAACTTTTTTCATAATTTACACTTTTAACAGTGCTTGCTACTGTTCATCTATAATAAGGGTTTTTGATTTTAGCACAAGGCAAACACTTTCCCATAGTAGCATAAGTAGGGCTTTAGCAAAGCTAAACCCTGACAAAATTCTTTCGTTTTGGGGTTTCACCCATCTCCGTAATTTTTTATTATCCTGATTAAAATAATGGCTAGTAGAAAATTTTGAGAAACCCTGGTTACAAATATGTCTCATTTAATAACACGTCAAATTACCACTGTACCCGTAATTTCTTTACTTGTGGGTGGATGCTTGATGCTTACTTGCGAAGATAGTCTAGCACAGACCAGATTACCAGAATTGCAACCAGCAGTGGAGTTTTATCAAAATAATCAAAACTATCAAACTTCTCAACCTACACAAATTAGTCAATATGGACAAAACTTTGAAAGATATGTTGTCTATGTTGATAGCGATAACTCCCAAATTCTACAACAAGTGCGTCAAATTGAAAGTAGTGCTTATATTCGTCCGTTTAATGGACGTAATATTATTCAGTCAGGTGTTTTTAGCAAACCATCTAACGCCCAACAGCGTGTGAGAGAATTAGAATTAAATGGTATTAGTGGCGCTCGCATTCTCAGCTTTTCTAACCCAGAACAAATCTCCTATTTCTCTGGTAGAGAAGTACCTTATTCTACGGGAGATAATTTTCGTAATGTAAATCCTAATGTTCAAAGAGAACAAGGTAGATATTACTACGTTATCATTCCCACCAGCAGTAATAACTTACCCTTGCTTGGTAGAGAAATTCGACAAAAAATAGATGGTAATACTAATGTTTTTATGAGAACTCAACCACGAGGAGCGCATATAGCTGTAGGAGGTTTTAGAGAACGCCAAGAAGCAGAACAATGGAATAATTATTTGCGAAATTTAGGTTATGCTAATGCTAGGGTTTATTATGGAAGATAGGTGACAGGTGATTGGTGATTGGTGATTGGTGATTGGTGATTGGTGATTGGTGATTGGTGATTGGTGATAGAAAAGAATAACTAATGACTAATAACTAATAACTAATAACTAATAACTAATAACTAATAACTAATAACTAATCACTAATCACTAATCACTAATGACTAATAACTAATCACTAATGACTAATACTAATGACTAAAGAACAATTTGTAGTCACTGCTGCTCAAATGCGTGACATTGAAGGACGAATATTTGCTGCGGGAATGCCGGTTGCAGCTTTGATGGAAAAAGTAGGGAGATTAATTAGCGATAGCTTCGCTCGCCACTGGCAACGCCTACAATCTATCATACCTCTTAGCCCCCTTTTTCAAGGGGGGTTGGGGGGATCTAATGTAGGAATTTTAGCAGGTCCAGGACACAATGGAGGTGATGCTTTAGTTGTAGCCAGAGAGTTACATTTTCAAGGTTATCAAGTTTGGATTTATCAACCTTTTGCTAAACTCAAAGAATTAACTTCTCAACATTTACAATATGCCCAAAGTTTGGGGATTCCTTGTTATCAAGAACTGGCAGAATTACCAAGTTGTGATTTTTTAATTGATGGGTTATTTGGCTTTGGTTTAGAAAGAGAAATTACCGGGAATATTGCCGAAGCGATTAACCATTTTAATGATTGGAATAAACCGATTTTTAGTATTGACTTACCTTCTGGTTTACACACAGATACAGGGGAAGTTTTAGGTACTGCTATTCGTGCAAATCATACCTTTTGTTTAGGTTTATGGAAACAGGGTTTATTGCAAGAACAAGCATTAGAATATATTGGACAAGCAGAATTAATTGATTTTGATATTCCCTTAGCTGATATTCATGCGATTTTAGGTGAAGTTCCCAAAATTAAACGCATTACCAAAACCACAGTATTTGATACCTTATCTTTACCTCTTTCCCCTACAACCCACAAATATAAATCTGGACATTTACTATTAATTTCTGGCTCAAAACGTTATGCAGGGGGAGCAATTTTAACGGGTTTAGGTGCGCGTGCCTCGGGTGTAGGAATGTTATCAATTGCCGTACCTGAAAGTATTAAACCGCTTTTAATTTCCCATTTACCAGAAGCGTTAATTATCGGATGTCCTGAAACGGAAACCGGGGCAATTTCTCATTTACAATTACCTCCAAATACAGATTTGAGTTCATTTAATGCCATTGCTTGTGGACCAGGTTTAACAACTGATGCTACCCCAATTATTGAACAGGTAATTAATAGTGATGTGCCGTTAATTTTGGATGCCGATGGTTTAAATATCTTGGCACAATTAGGGACTATTTCCACTTTACAAAAACGCCAAAATACAACAATTCTCACACCCCACACAGGTGAATTTCATCGTTTATTTCCTGATATTAATTATCAAGATAGGGTGAAAGCAGTACAAACAGCAGCATCACAAATAGGGGCTGTAGTGCTGTTAAAAGGGGCAAGAACCGTCATTTCTAACCCTGAAGGTGTCGTTTGGATCAATGCAGAAAGTACGCCAGCTTTAGCTCGTGGTGGTAGTGGTGATGTATTAACTGGTTTAATGGGCGGAATTTTGGCGCGGGTTGTTAATAAACAAGTTAATATTGAAGATGTGGTAGCTGCTGCGGCTTGGTGGCATTCTCAAGGGGGTATTTTAGCAGTAAAAGAAAGGACAGAATTAGGGGTTGATGCGTTTACTTTGACGCAATATTTAATCAGGGTTTTAAAGTTAAGTATTGAAGATATTTTGTAGGTATTAGATTATCTGAGTTTATCTGCATTCAATGGAAAATATTGTATAATATTGATAAGTACCCACAGGAGGTAAAAAATGGCAACACCTCAGCTAAAAAGTACCACAAAAACTAATCTTTATGAACAAGATTTTTACCTATGGATAGAAACAACCGCCCAACAGTTAAGACAAGGAGATTTTACAGAAGTTGATTTAGGAAATTTAATAGAAGAAATTGAAAGCATGGGAAGAAGTGAAAAACGAGAGTTAAAAAGCCGTTTAATTGTGCTACTAATGCACTTATTAAAATGGCATTATCAACCTGAAAAACGTAGTGCAAGTTGGCAGAGTACAATTACTGAACAAAGAATTTGTCTTGAAGAATTATTAGAAGACAGTCCAAGTCTACAACCTTTATTCACAGAATTATTTGCAGATTGTTATAATAAAGCTCGTCTGAAAGCATCTCAAGAAACAGGAATTAAACTAAATTTATTTCCTCAACAGTCTCCTTTTAGTTTAGATGAAGTTATGAATAGTGGTGTAGATATGTAGAATAGTTAAATGTGTTCTACCTGAAATATAAAACCAAATCTAACTTATTTTGATCAACAACCACAGGAGGTTAAAAATGACAACACCTCAGCTAAAAAGTACCACAAAAACTAATCTTTATGAACAAGATTTTTACCTATGGATAGAAACAACCGCCAAACAATTAAAGGCAGGGAAATTTGCAGAAATTGATTTAGAAAATCTGATTGAAGAAATTGAAAGCATGGGAAGAATTGAAAAAAGAACATTAGAAAGTAATTTAGTAGTGCTTTTAATGCACTTATTAAAATATAAATATCAGCCAGAAAAACGCTCTAAAAGCTGGCTTTCGACTATCTTTGAACATCGCCGGAGATTAAATAAACATTTCCAAGATAGTCCTAGTTTAAAAACTAGTTTAAAAATTTTTTTTTAGAAACATTTGCCGAATGTTATCAAGATGCACGTCAGCAAGCGTCTATAGAAACAGGTTTGTTACTTGATATTTTTCCTGTAGAATCTCCTTTTAATACCGATGAATGTTTAAATCAAGACTTTTTACCTGATTAAATGTATGATTATTTTAATGATTATTTTATAAATATTAGCCCCCCCTTTTAAGGGGGTTGGGGAGATGTAAAATCAAACTAGGGTGGATCTAAATTAACCCCAGAATTTACAAAAAGTTCCCTATTCAACTTTTCAATTACATAATTTGCAACTACGGTTTCAGAACATTTATTTTGCCAAAAAATTAATGATTTATAGTGCATTTCTTCCATCAGTTCTTTATTTTCCAACAGATTTTTTAACACCTTTGGTAATTCTTGCCAATTCTTGATTTTAATCACCGGCGCACCTTCTAAATACCATCGAGAAGGTAAAGCTTCTGTGACTAAAACACAACCATATTTCATCCCCTCAAATAACCGAGTGGTTTCAAAAGATGTACCTCTAGGAACAAGACAGATTTTTGTATCCATCATGATTTCACTATAGCTGCGTTCATCCGCTTGAGTTCTATTGTGATAACCACCAGTAATTGATAATTCAACGTTAAATTCAGGATGTTTTTCTTGGAAACTTTTTAAAGTTGATAACATCAATTTTCTAGATAATGCTTTAGGAGTTCCTAACCAAGATTTAAAAGACCAGATAGGATATTGTCTGTGGACAACACTCCCGGAAAAATAAGTATCATAAAGCCGATCTGCGATATTTTTGATGGGTAAATCCTTGGAGTTATTGTAACCCAAGGGAAGATCATAGATAGGAGGAATTAGACCTTTACCTAATACCAAACTTTTGAATTTATGCCAATGATAATTGATCCGACCTGGTACACCAACTAATAAAATTCTTAAAAACTGAATTAATGTCAGTAAGTTTAACAATGAAGGTTGTACAATAGGGTTACATCCGAGAATGGAATTTGTGCCTACACACTTAAATACCGCCCTGACTTTGTGAGCATATTTGGGTATACGATACCATTCATCACCCAATACAAAAACTACCACATTTTCTCCATAAGATGGTAGTTCATCAATTTCATTCCAAGTGACATAAAAGACTAAACCACTGATAAGAGAACTTTTTTCTATTGCTTGAAATACTTTACCGAAATAAGTAGTTAAAGCAAAGTCAATGGGTGGTTTAGGATCGTATATATCCCAAGCAACAGGTTTTTTGTCTTTAGAGATGTAGAGATAATACTGATTAGCAAGAGCAGTAATTACAGCCATATAATGTAGGAAGGATTTGTGAGAATTTACCCAATTTTTTGAGATAAAAAAACACTAAGACATAAAACCCCAAACTCTCAAATTAAGTTGGAGGTCTAAGTATTAGCTGTTTATTTCTCAGCGGCCTTTTCTAAAATAGCCTTGCTTCAATTTTTCCATACTTTCTTGTGTAGACAAGACAGTTATACAAAATCATCATGGAAAATTCATAATTCTTTCGTAATTAATTTCTCCTGACTCCTCAAATACCATGACTCTTCCCAACCACCCAATGACGACGGAAAAAGCGAGATAAAGCAGACTCTTCCAAAGATAAATAAATTGGTCTACCATGAGGACAAGTCTGGGGGTTGCGGGTGCGTTGCCAATCATCTAATAATTGCTGCATTTCTGGTAAAGTCATCGGTGTACCATTGCGGATAGCACTGCGACAAGCAACAGCAACCTGGGCGGTTTGTAAGTCTCCTCCTAAACTTAATTCTAATAATGCTTCGGCGCAATCTTCCCGTGTTTTTAACATTGCGGGAACTGTACGTACAGCCCAAAGTTTTTCCCCAAAAGTTTCAATATCTAAGTTAATTCTTTGTAATTGGGCAACCTGAGAAGGTAATAATTGATAAAGAATAATTGGTGTTTCTACAGGTACTATTTCCCATTCATCACAGATGTTTTCATATAAAACTCTTTCATGGGCAATGTGTTGTTCTACTAACCACATTCCTCCTGGATGTTCAGCAACAATATACATATTGCTCACTTGGGCAACGGCTTTTAGGTAATTCTGTGTTTTTGTATCTGCATTTTTAGAACTAAAGTTATAACTACCTTTTTTTTCTGCAACTTTAAGTAAGTTACTTACTCTAGTTGTGTGAACTGAATCTTTTAAATTAGCTTCAGAAATATAGAATGCTTGATTAATTGTTTCGCTAATTTTTTCTTGCCAAGCATTAATTTCATTTAAATAAATTTCGGTTTTAGCTGGGTTACGATTCCAGTTGATTTGATCAGGGGAAATGGTAAGATGTAAAAAACAAACCGGATAGCGATCGCGTGGTAAGGTTTTATGAAATGCTGCAAAAATTGTTTGTTCTAATTCTGGTGATTTAATGATTCTGCCATTAATGGCTACTTTTACCCAGTCAGGTTTATGACGGTGACATCTATCTGGTAAACCAATTACTAAGTTAATTGTAGATTGCGGATTTGGTATTTCTATCTTTAATTCTTTTAAATCACCTGGTTTAATTTGGGTGAGAATTTGCGGAATTAATTTACCTGAACTTGCAGTTTGACAAATAGTGAACCATTCCCGATCATTTTGCCAAACTTGATAAGTAATATGAGGATGACATAAAGCAATTTGTTGTATGATCCCTTGTACAGCTTTCATTTGCTGTGTGGCGTTCGGTAAACCTTGACGACGTGCGGGATAATTAGCAAATAAATTATCAACAGTAACAACAGTACCAGCAGCGATCGCTACTACTTCTGTTTTAATCACTTCCCCATCATTGCCATAAACAACCCGCCATCCTTCATTTCCTCCCACCGGACGGCTAAAAATCTCTAAATCTGCTAAAGTTGCTAAACTATGTAACGCTTCTCCACGAAAACCTAAACTTTTAATTTTCCACAAATCATCTGAAGAATGAATTTTACTGGTAGTATGTGCTGTTGCCGCTTGTTGTAAATCATCTAAATTCATACCACAACCATTATCAGCTACCCGCACTCGCCATTGTTGTGTCCATAAAGAAATTACAATGCGCGTTGCACCAGCATCTAAGGAATTTTCTACTAATTCCCGAACCACAGAAGCAAAACTATCTATTACTTCTCCTGCTGTAATCAGATATACGACTTCTGTAGGTAAAGATTGTATTGTAGATGCCATGTTCCAGAATTGAAAATTAAAAATTAAAGATTAAAAATTGTCGGGATGTACAGATAATTAGTTTACAATATTTAGGTTTATTTTAAGCTTATAAACTGTAATCATAATTTTAGTTAACATCTCTAAAGAATTTTAGATAAATTGTCAAAAAAACCGAATTTTCAAAGTATTTTTGATAGATTGCTGGTAAAGTCTTAAACTAAAAACGCCAATGAGTAATTTAGTTGCTGATGTTAATGAATTAATATCGCGTCTAGAATGGGGTCAACCCGCCTTTACAATTATTGATGTACGCGATCGCCTTACCTACAACCACGGCCATATCACAGGTGCTATTTCCATTCCCCTCAACGACTTAGCCGACCGTGCAAAAACCAGCTTGCATAAACAACGCCAAATCTACGTTTATGGCGACCATGATACTCATGCTAATCTGGCAGTTAGTATTTTAGGCGCTGCCGGGTTTAGAGATGTCTGTGTTATTCAAGGTGGCCTAGACGCTTGGAAAACAGTAGGAGGCGCGACAGAAGGCGTTTAACAGTTAATGAAGACAACAGGCAAAAGGCAACAGGCAAAAGTTGATAAAAATTAATCAACTTTTATCAACTTTTATCAACTTTCATCAATTTTATCTTGTGTTCTCTGCCTTTGCTTCTTCCTCAATATTGTCTATGAGAAGTGACGCAAGATTGGACTAAAAACCTCATTATTGCGTAGGGGTAATTCATGAATTACCCCTACTTTTGTGCTGTTTTGCTTAATTCCTGTCTATATCAAAACCTTAGCTGGTTCAGGTTTCAATAAACCACTTAACAAAGATGCAGGACGTTGATCATGAGGCCAAGCGAAAGCATGGCGAAAAGCAGCATCCTGACAGGCCTGTAACTGTTGGAAATTAATAATGTCGTAAGTCAAGAGATTTTCATATTCAAAAGGTAAACGGACATTATGTAAACCTGCGTTATCAGTACAGATGGCAATATCAACCCCAGTTTCAAAACATCGATCAAAAACCAATTTTAACTGCCGGATATCCTGTAAAGTTCCTGTTTTTAAGTAAGTCGTGGGACAAACTTCTAAACATTGCCCTCTTCTGGCTAAATCTGGCAATAATTGAGGATAAAGTAAAGGAATTTGGATACCGTGACCAATTCGCATTAAATAAGGTAAAAGTTCGGGATAACAACCATCTTTGGTTTCATAAAGATGTCCGGTAGTCTTCAAACCCAAAGAACGGGCATAGTTATATAAACTAATCCATTCTGGCATTCTTTCCCCATAAATGCGATCGCCACCTGCCACATCCACCGCACAAACATATTCTCTATTTTGTGCTGCTAAATCCACAATAGCTTTATTTACCTCAAAAGGTAAACGAGAGTGCATACAGAGAATTTGACTATTAACAATGGGATATTCCAAAGAATGACTCGCTTTACCCACAATTTCCACAATTTCCGCCATCTTATCAATTCTGGCGTTTTGACTCAGATGTTCAGGAGTGCGTAAATAGGGAGTATAACGCAATTCTAAATAAGCCAAATTTTCAAAGATATACGCACCACGCAACAAACGATAGATAAAGTAAGGTAAAGTTTCCACAGTTTGCACACTTTCCACTAAAGTATGCAATTCTAAATACTCATCTAAAGTATTGCGGGGACGGGTGTAAAAATCCTCAAATTCAGAATATTCAGCAAACCGAGAAATTAAATCTGTAGCATGGCGCTGAAAATACCGCCACAACACACGGGGGACGACGGAACCCCCCAGGTGTCTATGTAACTCAGCGTATAAGGCCATAATGGTAACTTTTAGATAAAAATTTTACTAATTGTAACAAAATTTATAAATAAAAAAATATATTAATCAGGACTTACGCAAAAGGGAACGAAAGTAGGGGTAATTCATGAATTACCCCTACGCAAGCATAAGGTTTTCAGTCACATCTTCCGTAAGTCCTATTAATAATTTTACCAACCACCAGTACCCAGTCATCAGTCACAAAGTTATTGACAAAAGCTAAAAAAACTGCTAATAATTAATATTTGTGGAAACTTTACCCTTTAATATAATCTCTTGGCTAACGTCATTGTCATAGGCGCTCAATGGGGCGATGAAGGAAAAGGTAAAATAACTGACTTACTCAGCCGCTCCGCAGATGTGGTGGTACGTTACCAGGGAGGAGTTAACGCTGGACACACAATAGTAGTCCAAGGTCAGACATTTAAACTGCACTTAATTCCCTCTGGTATATTGTATCCAGATACCGAATGTATCATCGGCTGTGGGACAGTTATTGATCCACAGGTTTTGATACAAGAACTTGAACAACTTGAACAACTAAATATTTCTACTGCTAATCTGCTAATTTCAGAGACGGCTCATGTTACCATGCCTTACCATCGGTTAATTGATAAGGCATCAGAAGAACGCCGGGGAACGCATAAAATCGGCACGACTGGTAGAGGTATAGGTCCTACCTACGCGGATAAATCAGAACGGACAGGCATCAGGATGTTAGACTTGATGGATCCGGCTGGATTACGTGAGCAGTTGGAATGGACAATAAATTATAAAAACACAATTTTAGAAAAGCTGTATGATATTCCTCCTCTTGACCCCCAAGAAGTGATTGAGGAGTATTTGGACTATGCAGAAAGGTTGCGTCCTTTTGTGGTGGACACATCAATAAAAATATATGATGCAGTGCAAAAACGACGTAACATTTTGTTTGAAGGCGCACAAGGAACTCTACTGGATTTAGATCATGGGACCTATCCTTATGTCACCTCTTCTAATCCTGTAGCTGGGGGTGCTTGCGTGGGTACTGGTCTAGGACCGACAATGATAGATCGGGTAATAGGGGTATCCAAAGCATATACCACCAGAGTCGGCGAAGGACCATTTCCCACAGAATTAGATGGGGAAATTGGTGATTTATTGGGCGATCGCGGTGCAGAATTTGGCACAACCACAGGTAGAAAACGCCGTTGTGGTTGGTTTGATGCCGTGATTGGACGTTATGCAGTCCGTATTAATGGCATGGATTGTATGGCACTAACTAAGTTAGATGTGCTAGATGAGTTAGAAGAAATCAAAGTTTGCGTGGCTTATGAAATAGATAGCCAACGCTGTGATCACTTCCCCACCAGCGCCCGTCAGTTTGCCCGTTGTCGTCCGATTTATAAAACCTTACCAGGATGGCAAGTACCAACCACTGAATGCCGTAGCTTGGAAGACTTGCCAAAGCAAGCATTGGACTATCTTAAATTCTTAGCAGAATTGATGGAAGTCCCGATTGCGATCGTCTCCTTAGGAGCAAGTCGTGATCAAACTATCATTGTGGAAGATCCAATTCACGGACCGAAACGCGCACTGTTGCACGCAGATGGTACACCAGTTTAATAATTGACAATTGACAATTGACAATTGACAACGAACAACCAACCACTAAAACATTAAGAGTAGTATGGCGATCGCATTAGAATCTCACAAACGTCCAGAAGGTAGCAAGCCCAATGCTTTGCGCCGTTCTGGTTTAATCCCCGCGAATTTGTACGGACACAACGGTGCGGAATCAATTTCTTTAGTAGTTGATGCAAAAACCGTTGAACGCTTGCTCAAACAAGCTGCTCCCAACAAAACCGAAATTGAACTCAATATTCCTGAACTTCAGTGGACTGGTAAAACCGTACTCCGCGAAGTTCAAATTCACCCAGCCAAGGGTACACCTTACCATCTCAGTTTTTTTGCTGCTAAAGCCTAAAAGATGGTGTGCATTTTATCTTCCATAGCACTTAAATAGCACTTAAATAGCACTTAAATTTTGTCATAATTGCTGAATGAACCAGGGTTAAACCCCTGGTTTTTTTTGTTAAGCTATCAGGGTTAATATAGCAGGAGTCAGGAGTCGTAGGGGCGAAGTAGGGGCGAAGCATTCGGAAAATAACCTTTTCATAAAATTGATAATTGGTCGCCTGAATGCTTCGCCCTTACAGGAAAATAGCCTTTTCATAAAATTGATAATTTATCGCCTGAATGCTGATGCTTCCAGCACGCTTCGCGAACGCCCGTACAGGAGTCAGGAGTAAAACCCTTATTATCACTAGCTTTTAGCTTTTGAGAATGTCCTAACTACTCTGTCTACAGCTATATCTTATAAAATTATTTCCGCTGATACTTGTATGGGTTGACCTGTGTTTATCTGCGGCTAAAAATCCAACTTCCAAAAATCCAACTTCCAACATTCAACACTGGTATAAATATTATGACACAAGCTAATCTTCCAGCTTTAATTGAACAAATGTTACAACCAGGATTTTATCCTCATGGGGTAACAGAACCAATTCAACTGATTCAAACTCATGCTTCTTATGTGTTACTCACTGGAGAATATGTCTATAAACTGAAAAAACCTATAAATTTTGGCTTTTTAGATTATTCCACATTAGAAAAGCGGTTACATTGTTGCCAGGAAGAGTTACGTTTAAATCAGCGAGGCGCAGGTGAACTGTATTTGCAAGTATTAGCTATTACCTGCACAGGAGAACAATACCATTTAGCGGGAACGGGGGAAGTTGTAGAATATGCGCTAAAAATGCGTCAATTTCCCCAAGATGCCTTATTTAGTGAACTTTTTTCCCAGGGTAAGTTAAATGAAATGCACTTGCAGGAATTAGGACGGGTAGTATCTGAATACCATGCAAAGTCCCAGACAAATGATTACATTCGCAGTTTTGGGCAAATCTCAGAAGTGCGGTTGACTATTAATGAGAATTATAACCAAACTTTAAAGTATATTGGTGGTCCCCAAACCCAGCAACAGTTTACAGAAACAAAAGCATATACAGATAACTTTTTTAACCAAAATCCAGAATTATTTACTAGCAGAATTACCAATAACTACATCCGTGAATGTCACGGGGATTTACACCTGCGAAATATTGCTCTTTGGCATGATAAAATCATGTTATTCGATTGTATAGAATTTAATGAGCCGTTTCGCTTTGTAGATGTCATGTATGATGTGGCATTTACGGTAATGGATATTGAAGCAAAAGGGCGGAAAGATTTAGCAAATGCTTTTTTAAATGCTTATGTTGAACAAACTGGAGACTGGGAAGGTTTACAGGTATTACCTTTATATTTAAGTCGTCAAGCTTATGTGCGGGCAAAAGTGACATCATTTTTATTAGATGATCCTAGTGTACCCGCAGATGTGAAAGAAGAAGCCGCAAAAACAGCATCTGCATATTATCGTCAAGCTTGGGAGTATACTAAACCCAAACAAGGACAATTGATTTTAATGTCCGGGTTATCAGGTTCTGGTAAAAGTACCACTGCTAGATATTTAGCGCGTAAACTAGGAGCAGTTCACTTGCGTTCTGATGCAGTGCGGAAACATTTAGCAGGTATTCCTTTATTAGAACGTGGTGGAAATGAGATATATACACCGGAAATGACTCAAAAGACTTATGACAGATTGTTAACATTGGGAATTACACTGGCTAATCAAGGTTGGCGTGTGATTTTAGATGCCAAGTATGACCGTCAACACTTACGCCAGCAGGCGATTAATCAAGCTACTCAACATCAATTACCCTTACAGATTATCCACTGTACAGCACCGTTAGAAGTATTGCAAGAACGACTTGTTAACCGTACTGGTGATATTGCTGATGCTACCGCTGATTTATTGGTATCTCAACTCAACCAAGCTGAACCATTCACAGACAAAGAACAACCCTACATTAAAATCTTGGATACAACTCAACCACTAGAGGAACAATTAAAAGAATTTGGTATTGATAGATAGCTAGAATTTGCTTTGATTCCTTATTTCCTATTTCCTATTTCCTGAAGTGATATAATAGGATAATTAAAACGTAAATATTCAGCCGTCAGCGGTCGGTTTCCGTTAGCAGCAGGTTCAAAAACACGAATTTCATCTGGCAAATTTTCCTCATCAACACTTACAGAATGTGGCAATATTATGATTTGAGCAAGAATCTGTCTACTTACTAGGTAAAAGCTGATTACTGATTACTGATTACTGATAGCTGAATGCTTACATTAAAACTGCGAGGTGAATTTCTATGGTAACTCTAGCACCTACTCACAGCGACACTTACACCAATAGCCTCATCCTCCATAATATTTCTTGGAATACTTTTGAAAGGATTTTATTAGAAACAGGTGATACTCGCAAGAACAGGTTTACTTATAATCAGGGAATCTTAGAAATTATGACTCCATTAATGCCCCATGAACATAATAACCGTTTGTTACAAAATCTCATTATTGTTTTAGTTGAAGAGTTAAATCTGAACGTTAAAAGCACAGGTTCATTAACTTGTAAAAGAGAAGATTTAGCTAGGGGTGTAGAACCTGATTCTAGTTTCTATATTCAAAATGAACCAATCATGAGAAATAAAACCAGTTTAGATTTAACCCAAGATCCGCCACCTGATTTAGTTATCGAAGTTGATTATGCTATTTCTTCTATTGATAAGTTACCAATTTATTTAGCTTTAGGTGTTCCTGAAGTTTGGCGTTATGATGAACCTGTAATGCAAATTTATAGTTTAGCTGATGGTAAATATATTCCTGGTAATAGTTCACCAACCTTTGCTAATTTATCTTTAAATACAGAAGTGCCTCAGTTTTTAGCTTCTAGCTTAGAAATAGGTGAAATGGCAATGATTAGGAATTTTAGAAGTTGGATAAAAACGCAAGTAGAAAATATTAAATAAATGTCAGAATTAGGATATCCAGGATTTGAGGATTTACAGGATTACTATTAAAAATAGTCCAGAAAAATCGTTATTATAAAAGTGATATAATAGAATAATTAACAATGCGAGGTGAATTTATATGGTAACTCTAGCACCTACTCACAGCGACACTCACACCAATAGCGTCATCCTCCATAATATTTCCTGGAATACTTTTGAAAGGATTTTATTAGAAACAGGTGATACTCGCAATAACAGGTTTACTTATAATCAGGGAATCTTAGAAATTATGACTCCATTAATGCCCCATGAACATAATAAAAGATTGATAGAAAAACTCATTGATACTTTAGTTGAAGAGTTAAATCTGAACGTTAAAAGCACAGGTTCATTAACTTGTAAAAGAGAAGATTTAGCTAGGGGTGTAGAACCTGATTCTAGTTTCTATATTCAAAATGAACCAATCATGAGAAATAAAACCAGTTTAGATTTAACCCAAGATCCCCCACCTGATTTAGTTATCGAAGTTGATTATGCTAGTTCTTCTATTGATAAATTACCGATTTATTTAGCTTTAGGTGTTCCTGAAGTTTGGCGTTATGATGAACCTGTAATGCAAATTTATAGTTTAGCTGATGGTAAATATATTCCTGGTAATAGTTCACCAACCTTTGCTAATTTATCTTTAAATATAGAAGTTCCTCAGTTTTTAGCTTCTAGCTTAGAAATAGGTGAAATGGCAATGATTAGGAATTTTAGAAGTTGGATAAAAACGCAAATATCAGAGAATGTCTGAATCAGGATATCCGGGATTTAAGGATTTACAGGATAATTCGTAATTATTTTGTCTGATAGCGAAGCGTGGCGTAGCCATATCAGGATGTCCAGGATTTGAGGATTTAGAGGATTTATAGGATGGTTATTTATAAATTGTCTGTGAATATTTAGATTTTATAAAATAAGACTACACCAAATAGTAAAAGTATAAAATATGTAGTATAATTAACTTGAATAAGTTTGATATTGAGGATATTCAAAAATGTATCAAACCGATCCGCCCTTAGCGGCCAAAGAAACATTACCCACAATGTATGATCTGCCTAGCGAAGATCCAGAGGAGAAAGGTTTGCCAGATCAATTTCATTTATTACAACCACAATTATTAGCAGATACATTTCTTCCTCCTCATTATAAACAAGAGGAACTTTTTACAGGAAGTGACATAAATCTGTATTTTGATTCTCGTCATCCATTGTGGTATAAACGCCCAGATTGGTTTGCGGTTGTGGGTGTTCCTTATTTGTATGAAAAAAGAGACTTGCGGTTAAGTTATGTTGTTTGGCAAGAATCTGTTAATCCTTATATTGTGGTAGAGTTATTATCACCAGGAACAGAAAAAGAAGATTTAGGTCAAATGTTGCGAGATGTGGAAAAACCACCTGGTAAATGGGAAGTTTATGAAAAGATTTTAAGAATACCTTATTATGCGATATTTGATCGTTATCAATCAGAATTTAGGATGTTTGAATTAAGGGGCGATCGCTATATTGAAACTTTGCGATCTACACCTTCAGATGCTAATTCTCGTTCTTGGATTCCAGGGTTAGAATTAGGTTTAGGAATTTGGCAAGGGAGTTATAAAAATGTACAAATGCCCTGGTTACGATGGTATGATCAAAATGGTAATTGGGTATTAACTCCCGCAGAACAGGAAAGAGAAAAAGCGGAACAAGAAAGACAGCGTGCAAACCAAGAAAGACAACGTGCAGAACAGGAAAGACAGAAAAAAGAAAAATTAATTGCCCAACTGCGTGCTTTAGGTGTAGAACCTGATATAGATTAAAATTCAGATCCCCGACTTCTGCGATTAATTATAATTTTTTAGAAAATATGAAATTAAGAAGTCCGGGATCTTTAACATCTGATATATTATTTTTTTCCTACTTCCTTTTCTTCTCCTAAACGAGTAAAACGAATTTCTATTCTTCTTCTTGTTTGATCATCTTGTTTATTTTTCACAGGTGCAATTTCTGCTAATTGTCCATTTGGTAATATTAATTGTGCAGCAGAATAAGCACGAAATGATAAACCTTTTAATCTACCTTGTTTGTTTTGAATATCACGCAATATTTTCACAACTGATAACGCACGCATTAAACCTAAATCAGCATTAGAACCTGATTGAAGTTTTGTAACTGGAAATGTGCCACTAACTACTTTTTCTAAATTGACATCTAAATTACTATTTGCTTTACCATTAGGTGTAGCATCTGTATGTCCAATTATTTCCACAACGTTAATACCATATTTGTTGCTGGTACTTTCTATTGCTGGTACTATTTCTCTGAAAATATAGCTTAACATTTGAGGAGGTATTTCTGCACTACCTAACGCAAATCTATAATCACCTTGATCTTTGATAACTATGATTGGTGGTGCATCTGTGAGGCGTTTTTGATTATCTAACTCTCGTTTCAATTCCTCTACTTCTCTTTCTAAATCTTTAACTTTCAAAGGTAAATTGACTGAATTTTTATCAGGTTTATTTTGAACATTAGTTATTTGTGATATGATAATAGTGAGAAATAAAAATAACACTAAGATCATAAACGCATTGGACATTAAATCAGTAAATGCTTGCCAAACGTTTAACTCTTCATTGTATTCAGTGTAGCGTGAACGACGTGCCATAATTTCATGCTTTTACATTACAAAACAATATTGATAAACTTATTTGGTTTAAATTCATGATTCAGGTGTCTTTATTACCTGTCTGAGTTGGTTGATAGAAACTTTAGTATCCTGTAAACTTTTATTACATTCTTGAATATTTTTAATGATTATCTCTAAAGCTTGTTCATTTATATTTGTTTGCTTGTTGATACCCTGAAGGATATTATTATTTACTTTTTGATATTCTGAAGTTAATTGAGTGTTGTTATTTTCTAATAGGTTGATCAAATCTACTTTAATAGTCTCCATCTTCATGCTAAATTGATTAGTAGATCCTTCAAGATTGTTGATTAAAGTCTGAAATTGCTGTTGATTATGATCAAGGTTTTGGGAAAGATGAGAAATAAAGCGATCGCCTAAATTATCAAATGCTAAATTCATCTGTTCTGTATTGTATTTGACAGACTCTAATAATTGATTCAGAGCAATTTGTTCTTGAGATAAGTTAGAAATAAAGCGATCGCCTAAATTATCAAATGCTAAATTCATCTGTTCTGTATTGTATTTGAGAGACTCTAATAATTGATTCAGGGCGATTTGTTCTTGAGACAAGTTAGAAATAAAGCGATCGCCTAAATTATCAAATGCTAAATTCATCTGTTCTGTATTGTATTTGAGAGACTCTAATAATTGATTCAGGGCGATTTGTTCTTGAGACAAGTTAGAAATAAAGCGATCGCCTAAATTATCAAATGCTAAATTCATCTGTTCTGTATTGTATTTGAGAGACTCTAATAATTGATTCAGGGCGATTTGTTCTTGAGACAAGTTAGAAATAAAGCGATCGCCTAAATTATCAAATGCTAAATTCATCTGTTCTGTATTGTATTTGAGAGACTCTAATAATTGATTCAGGGCGATTTGTTCTTGAGACAAGTTAGAAATAAAGCGATCGCCTAAATTATCAAATGCTAAATTCATCTGTTCTGTATTGTATTTGAGAGACTCTAATAATTGATTCAGGGCGATTTGTTCTTGAGACAAGTTAGAAATAAAGCGATCGCCTAAATTATCAAATGCTAAATTCATTTGTTCCGTATTATGTTTAACAAGTTCTGCATTATATTTCACAAATTCCAATAATTGATTTAGTGAAACATCTACATGACTTAAACTATCAGCTTTATCACTAACTTTTATTTCTACTTGCTCAAGTTTAGTCATAGCTTCAGATAAACTATTAGCACCTTGTTGGAGTTGAGGAATAATTTCACTTAACTGAACTTGATTATTTTGATGTAACCCTAATAATTGAACAGAAGTTTGATTAACAACTTTAATATCCTCCCCTAAATTGATTAAATTATTACTTAAACTCTCCATTTGTGCCAACAAATTTATAATCAAATCAGTTGTTTCAGCCAAACTTGCAGCAGATTCAGAAAATTTTTGTTGTGTATTACTTAAATGCTCTGTAGCATTTGATAACTTTAAAGGAAAATCACTTTTATTAAAATTTTCAGCCGCATCTTTAAAAACTTGGGATGTTTGTTGCATTTCCGTCATCGAATCTTGCAAATTATTTATTGAATATTTAAACTCATCCGCAGCACCAGAAATAGTTCCAGCAGCAGCATCAAATTTTTCATAAACTCGTCTAGCTAAATCCATAGTTTGTTTATTTCCATCAGCAATTTGTTGTGCTACCTTACCCATAGATTTTTCTACCGCTTCGCGCACTACTCGACCAAAATTTGTTAAAAATTCATCCTGCTGATCTACCATTCTATTAACTATTCTATCAAGACGAGTATCACCTTGCACTTGTGGAAAATAAATATTATCTAGATAATCTTCCAAAGAACTAAGCAGACGATATTTAGCAAGTCCACTATTAAAAATGAAATTGACTACCGTTAACAAAGCACTAAATAATAATCCCGTTAGACTGGTAGTAAA
This sequence comes from Sphaerospermopsis sp. LEGE 00249, assembly GCF_014299995.1. Lineage (NCBI taxonomy): Bacteria > Bacillati > Cyanobacteriota > Cyanophyceae > Nostocales > Aphanizomenonaceae > Sphaerospermopsis > Sphaerospermopsis sp. LEGE 00249. The sequence continues at coordinate 78,243 of NZ_JACJUZ010000009.1, forward strand.
AGCAATACTCATTCCTTCTAATGGTTTCTTTAATTCAGCAACTAAATTACTGACATCACTAGCATTAGTTTGATTAATTGCTTGACTGAGAGTAGATAAATTAATAGTAATACCTAAAAAAGTACCCAGTAACCCAAATGCTAACAATAAATTGGGTAAGATGCGACATAAATAATCTATTTGTTCACAGGTGAAACCCTTGATTTTTTCTTGACTATAAACTTGATCAATTAATGCTGTTGTATTTACCTGTTCTAATTGTTGAGATGCTTGTTTAAATCTCTCCTCTAATGTTTCAATAATTTTTAACCGTTTCCCAGGTGCTTGTTTTTTAATCAATCTTTGAATTTTATTACTCAAATCCATTAAATATTTGTAAAGAGATATCCTAAGAAAAATAGTTACCAGAGATGGAAGAATCACAAGAACAACAGTGATAAAAATTAAATAAGGTGGTAGGGGTGGAATCATAAAAAATACCTTTGGTAGTGCGGAAAGATGGTTAAAAGTGGGTAGATGTGAACTACCCATAACAATATATTTTAGGTTAGATATTTGTCAAGAATTTTTTGCATTTGTATCTCATAATATTCTTGAGGAATCAAGTTATTATCAAATAACTCTTTTAAACGCGCTAATTCTGAGCGTAATTTATCTTGATTTTGAGTATCAGAATTATCCAGAGGAGAACTAGCTACTATTTCCCCAACAAGAGCTTTTTGATTTTCGATTTTATCTCTAGGTGGAAGTGAATTTTGATTTCTATTTTTAAACATTGCTTCCATCTTCTTCCAAAAACGATTTATTACCCCCTCTTTAATTGTAGGTTGCATATTATCTGGTGAAACATAGACTTTTTGGATATAGGGAAAATTAGGACTATCTTCCGGTATTTTTTTCAGTTTATCTGGAAATTGCCTGAGTTTAGGTAGATATTCATTATCCCATAATGTGGGATCATTTTGCATATCAGAAATTACATCATCTAATATCTTTTGTAAAGTATTGGCCATATTGCGGTTATTAGCTAAATCTTCTAAAGCTTGCATCCAATTTGCACTCACCGCAGCAGTGTAATAACTATCTCGGAAAGAGTCATAATGTTGAAATTCTACCTCCTGATTTTCCTGATTTTCGTTTAACAATTCCAAAGCTAAACAGGGATAAAAAATATCCTCCAGTTGTTCAATTATTCTTGCATCAGGGGGAATGATATCAGAAAAAGAAGTGCGAGCATCATTGTGTAAAAAAGATGTACCAGAATTTTGTTCTCTGATATATGGGTTTCGCATTCTTTCTAGACTACTAATTAATCTCAATGGAAAACCTGCATACTCATTGACAATTAAAATTTCATCATCTGCTTGTATTGCTTTTAAAACACTTGAGGAAATTCCTAAATCTTGTGTTAGCAGTTTTTTAAATTCTGTCACATCTGATTCGTCTGTATCTTTATATCCTATTAATTTACTACTTTTAGCAGGATCATCTCGAAAATAAGGATCATTCAAATTTAACCGCAGTAAAGGTTGAGCTTCCTGCATAATTTGTGTTAACCGAGTAGCACCTGCGGAGGAAGAATATTTTTTCATGAAGCGTTTAATCACAGAATTAACAATATTGCTACCACGAAAAGCAAATATTTTCACAACTTTGGGATCAATTTCCTGTTTTATTTGAGAGTATGTAACTCTTTCTCGATTGAGTAAAAATGCCAAGGATGGATCTTTACCAGTTGCTTCGGTAATCGCTGAACTTGCTAATACTAATTGAGAACGCAGATCATTTTCCGGTAACATTGTTTGATAGCAAAGTTCTATATCTTCACTATCAAAAATAGCCTCCCCACTCATTTCATCAAAATTCAATTGTTTTAATTCTCGTTCCTCTTTTTCATAAGCACTTTGTAAGTCTTCTATCAAACTGCTAAAAGCCGCAACTTGTTTTTCTCTTTCTTGAATGTGCTTTTGTAAATGATTAACTATTTTCAGTGTCTCTTGTAAAACTGTTAAATCAAAATTATGCCTGATCAGTTTACAAACTTCCTGAATAGCTTTTTTAGATTCATCTTGAAATTGGCTATTTTTTAAATTGCCAATCAGCATAAATTTATTTTCCAGTTCTTCAATTATTTGGTCAGTATTATCCCATTTTCTTTCTACATCTTCTATGCGTTTCATTCCTCCACAATCAGTTATGGATTCTTGCAAATCTCGTTGATATTTATGCAGTTCATGTTGCAGTGCTTCTAACCAATTACGGGTATTTCTAATAGAAAATTTAGCTTCTATGGGTGTAAGTAGCTGAATCAAATAATCATCAATATTGGTATTAAGTTCTTTGGCAATTTTAGGGGCAGATTGAATTAATTTTGTTAACCAATAACCACGAATACTTTCCGTTTCTCCTGGTTGTACAGTACGGAATTGTTTAGTAAATTCTGTGGCTAACTGTTGCCTAACATTTGTCCGATCATCTTTATTTTTACATTCAGAGATTAATTTTAATAATTTAGTTTGCCAAGTTTTCAAACTATTACTAAAAGTCTTGCTAGATTCTTCTACAGACTCGGATAATTTATTAATTAATCCATCACGTTTTGCTAGATCACTTTGCCAGTGATTTTGAATCAAAAATTGTTCAAGTAAGTTGACAGGATCAGGACTTTGACCTTTACCATTTAACCAAAATCTAACTAATTCTGAACTGACTTTAGTTAAGGCTATTTGAATGATCGTATCACGGGGAAAATAAATGGCGGAAAGTCCAAATGTTAAGTATCTTTGGCTATTAGGACGGGGGTGTTTATCTGGTTGAATTATGTGTTGTAAAAAATTATCTCGATTTCCTTTAACTACTGAACCAAGTTCACCAGAAAGTTCTAAGGCTATTTTATGGGCAATCACATTACATAGTTTACCTTGGGTGAGTATTTCATATTCTCCACCAGTCTGATTAGATAGCAAATAAGCATAATCAAAAGGTGGACGTTTTTCTTTAATAATGGACAGATTCTCAATATCATAACAAGCTGCAAATTCTGTACCAGGATTACTGTAATGGTTTAATTCTTTTAATGCAGCATAAGTATTAGCATTCATGTTAGGAGTATTACCATACAATTCTGGACTAATTACTAAATAGCCAAAAATGCGAGCGCCTTGATCCCCATAAAGATTTCTTAAACTATAAGCAACATCCAAAAACATTCCGCTTCCCGTACCACCACAAAGAGAACCAACAACAAAAATACTTAATCCCGGTTCTATTTTAAAACCTGATTTTAGTAATAAAGATTCGTGTCCTCTGGTGCGTCTTTCTGCTGTTTCAATTGCTGTTTTCACCTTTTGATAGTTGTGAAAAAATGCTAATCTTCCTACAGGTCTAATACCTTTTGCTCCCTCTTCCACTGCTTTAATATTCCGCAATAACTGAGGAGGGAACCAGATCCCAATATGATCATAAGGTCCGTAACTATTATATTCTGAACGTCGTTCTAGTCCGTCCACAAACATGGTGACATCTTTCGATGACATGGTAGCACTGACTTTTTCAGCTTCTTTAAAACTTAAATCCACACCATGATAGCTACTTCCTGTTCTAATACCTGTAACTTGGGTTGATGCTTTATCTGTGTCAATATGAACAAAACTGACAATTGGTAAATTATTTAAATCTCCATAACGGTCAACAATTAACCGTCTAATTCGCATTAAAACATCTCTACCAGTACCACCCAAACCGATACAAATTGTACGGTTAATTCCTCTATATTGAGTTTCGTTTGTTGTTGCTTGATTCATAGTTTTTACCCTGAATACTATTTTTTGATTTTGATGGTTATTTCGTGTTCGCGCTGGCGTTTATCTGGACAATTTAAGGTAAAGTTAAAATTTGTGATCAGAGTTCTTGATTTTACTTTTTTGTTGTTGAGTTCAATCTTAGAATCTGATGTAGGAACTAGATAAAGTTTTTCTCCTTTACGTTCTAAATAAGCTTGTAATTCTCCACTGGGACAGTCTATAGAATCTACACAGGTAGGATCATATTCACCAATTGCAATTTTTTTATTATTTGGTAATCTACATATTTGTTCTTCATGTTCTCCATTCGATTCAAACTTGACTCGCACATCCCATTTTTTTTGTAATTTGGCAAATTTGAAGGTACTCCAACAGGCAGCAGCCAATATTAATAATAAAATGAAACTGGGTAGCCATAACTGTTTCAGCAAATAAGGATTAACTAAACAAGTTTCTTGACCTCCTGGTGCTGGTGTACAAAATTCTTGAACCGTAGGATTTAGGTCTATTACAGATAGTGTATAATCTTTATTATCTTGATTTTTAATGATAAGCGATCGCTCTTTTAAAGGCAAAGTATTCAACCAATTTTGTCTTTCTTGACTTTCCAGGGATGTAGCAATTCTAAACGGACTATCACGAGGGGTTTCTATCCAAACTTCTGACGTAATTCCTGGCTTTGTAAATAACGGTGCATCAGTAACCCAAACAACCGACTGGGGTTTAATTGGTTGATTTTTCGTCAGCCGATTTTGATTAATCTGTGCTATACCTTGATATACTGTTAACTCTGCCCTTTGAATATCTGTACCATAACGATTTGGATCATAATTTAACGGAATTTTCGCTAAAATTTTATTAATATTTTCTATATTTTTATGATTAAAATATATCGGTGTTCCCAATGGATTTTCTAGAGAAATCACATCATCAGAAACCACATTTTGAGCAAAAGGAACAACATAAACAGAATCTCCCGGTTTGAGACTGTCTTCAACTATTTGACGTAACCGAATACGTCCTTGGTCATTTAAACCCACACTTTCCGTTACATCAATGGCCAACACAACATCACGTTTACCCCCTCCTAAGAGGGACACTAACCGCAAACCATCCTTTTGTGTGCCTGTCAGTGGTTGTCCAGGGGCAATTTTTGTCAAAGTCACAAACCCTATAACTCATTAAATAGTATATGTATAAATTTTATATCACAAATTACACTACAAATAAATAGTAAGTCTAGTTTAAAAGATAAGTCTTATCATAGTATTTTTACTGTTTTTAATATACATACATTTATATACATATAAATCCGCAAATGCAAAAATTTAATATTATATGCACTCTTTCTAGTATTAGGTTTAAATAACAAAAATATAATCAGATATAATCAAATATTAACACCTGTAGCACAAAAATATCATGAATTTTTGCCTATATTAATATTTTTAGTAACTATTTCCACATCGCTAAACCTGCATTTAGATCCCCGACTTCTTTGATAAACTAACATTATTTACCTAAGATTAAACTGAGAAGTCGGGGATCTTTGTTAACATTATTAACAACATTATTCTATCCTCCTAACCATTCTTCCCTAGAAACTCCAGCCTGTCGTAATAACCTGGATAACAAACCTACACTAATATCACCCTCATGAGGGTTAGGAATAATAACAGTTAAATCACCCCGTCGCATTTGTGGATGTTTCCCTCCAGCATAGGGTCCTTCAAAACCTAACTCACGTAGACGCTTTACTAACTCATTCCAAGAAACAGGAGTTAATCTAGGCATTTTATACAGATTGTGTAATTTGATTTAAATTAATATCCTCAATTACAGGAATATCTAACCCCAAACGTAAACGCAAAGCCAACCAATCACTTAACGCCTCTCTTAACTCACGCCGACAACCTTCTAAAGTTTTATAATTTGCCCATACACCCTGTAAACCCGGAATTTCACCCCAATAAGTACCATCATCTTCAATAATTTCATAAACCGCCAATTCTATTGCTTTATCAATATAACTTGCCAGCATTATTTACCATTTCCTTTACTAATTATTTTCGCAATCAACGATATTAAAAACTTAATCGTAAGTGTTAACCATATTTTCGCCACTTGAGAAACAAATCTTACTTATTTTAGCATACCAAGACTATTAACAAAATATCAATTAATAAAAACCTTTCAACCAAAAATTAAAACCCTCTCCTCCTCTCTGCGCCTCTGCGCCTCTGCGTGAAAAAAAACAACCTCATAACTACTTGAAAAAAACCACATAAACAGCTAACCTGCATTAGCATCGAAAACGTAATTTTCAAAACCATGAACACCCACCCCCAAATACCCCCCTATACCTGGAAACGCCCCATCGGTTTAGGATGGGAAAAACCCTACACCGTCCGCTATCCCAGCAACCTCGATGATGGACCATTTCACGGAATGCCATTAGGTGGTTTTGGTGCAGGTTGTATCGGCCGTTCCTCTCGCGGAGATTTCAATTTATGGCACATTGACGGTGGAGAACATACATTTAAAAATGTCCCTGCTTGTCAATTTAGCATCTTTACATCAGACAAAACCTACGCATTATCTACCCAACCCCCAGAAGATAACACATTACAAACTTGGGAATTTTATCCCACATCAACCACAACCCAAACCACAGGAAATTATCATGCACTTTATCCTCGCAGTTGGTTTGTTTATGAAAATGTTTTTCCAGTTCAATTAACCTGTGAACAATTTTCACCTATCTGGGCTAATAATTACCAAGAAACCAGTTATCCTGTAGCGGTTTTCCTATGGACTGCACACAACCCAACTAACCAACCAATTACTGTTAGTATAATGCTAACTTGGGAAAATATGGCAGGTTGGTTTACTAATGTTTTAAAATCTCCTGATGTGAAAATTAGAGATGATGGCAGTCCTGTTTATGAATATCAACCAAAATGGGGAGAAAGTAAAAATAACTATAATTGGTTAGCAGAAGATGATAAGTTTTTAGGTTGTGTTTTAGGTCGAGTTACTAATAATGGAACGCCCCAAGAAGGTGACGGAACTTGGTGTATTGCTACTGCTAAAAATGATCAATTTGAATTATTCTATCATTCCCGTTTTAACACTATAGGAAATGGTGAGGAAATTTGGCAGACTTTTAGTAAAGATGGTTCTTTAGCTAATTATTTGGATGAAACTCCCGCAGATGAAAATACTCGTTTAGGTGCTGCTGTTGCTGTACGTTTCACTTTACAACCAGGGGAAACTTTAGAAGTTCCTTTTGTGTTAAGTTGGGATTTTCCGGTGACAGAATTTGCAGAAGGTGTAAACTATTATCGCAGATATACAGACTTTTTTGGTTGTAGTGGTGATAATGCTTGGCACATTGCTACCCATGCACTGAAAGAATATCATAATTGGCGATCGCAAATTCAAAACTGGCAAAGTCCTATTTTAAACCGAGAAGACTTACCCGACTGGTTGAAAATGGCGTTATTTAACGAACTCTACGACTTAACTAGTGGGGGTACTCTCTGGAGTGCAGCAACGGAAAAAGACCCCATCGGTCAATTTGCAGTGTTAGAATGTTTAGATTACCGCTGGTATGAAAGTTTAGATGTGCGGTTATACGGTTCTTTCGGGTTATTAATGTTATTCCCAGAACTAGAAAAAGCCGTAATACGTGCCTTTGCTAGAGCAATTCCCCAAAGTGATGATAGAACTAGAATTATCGGTTATTATCTCACCATCAACGCTGAAAGTCCCCAAGCTATCCGTAAAGTAGCAGGTGCTACACCTCACGACTTAGGCGCACCTAATGAGTGGGTTTGGGAAAAAACCAATTATACTGCTTATCAAGATTGCAATTTATGGAAAGATTTAGGTTGTGATTTTGTCTTGCAAGTATACCGCGATTTTCTATTTACTGGTGCAAATGATATCGAATTTCTCGCAGAATGTTGGGATGCAATTGTGCAAACTTTGGATTATGTGAAACAATTTGATTTAGATGGAGATGGTATACCAGAAAATTCTGGCGCACCTGATCAAACTTTTGACGATTGGCGGTTAAATGGTGTTAGTGCTTATTGTGGTGGTTTGTGGTTAGCAGCGTTAGAAAGTGCGATCGCTATTTGTGATATTCTCAAAGATCATAAAAACACAACTTCCCAAAAATCAATCTATCAAACTTGGTTAAATCAATCACAACCAATTTATCAAGAAAAACTGTGGAATGGTCAGTTTTACCGTTTAGATAGTGAAAGCGGTTCTAATGTGGTAATGGCTGATCAATTATGTGGGCAATTTTATGCTCGTTTGCTTAGTTTACCAGATATTGTACCCACTGATAACGCCCTTTCTGCTTTGACTAATATATATAATGCTTGTTTCCTCAAGTTCCAAAATGGAAAATTTGGCGCTGCAAACGGTGTCCTTCCCGATGGTTCACCAGAAAACCCCAACGCTACCCATCCCCTAGAAGTTTGGACAGGTATTAATTTTGGTTTAGCTGCATTTTTGTTACAGATGGGGATGAAAAATGAAGGTTTGCGTTTAACTGAAGCGGTGGTTAAACAAGTTTACGAAAACGGGTTACAGTTCCGCACCCCGGAAGCTATCACCGCAGCAGGTACTTTTCGCGCTAGTACGTATTTACGGGCAATGGCTATCTGGGCAGTTTACCTATGCTTTAAATAATGTATAAGAGGGAATAGGTGACAGGTGACAGGTGACAGTAAGAAGATAATAGGAGTTGAGAAAGAAGAAGGAAGAATTTATTTCCCTCCCCATCACCCCACCTCCCCATATCCTTTGGTAACATTTCGCTCAAGCACTTATGCAGAACTTTACGTAAAAATTTTAGATTTTTTTAAGATTTGTCGTAAATAAACATCTTTTATAGTTAAAAAATGTATCAGCAGAAATGTGATTTTATTTTCTGGTTATTTCCGGAATCCTGAGAAAAAAACAGTAATAGTAATAGTTGAAAGTTCTCAACCCCTATACCCATGTTTGAAAATACGCAATGAACACCTGTTTCATCAACAAAGTCTATAGATAACTACTCTTTTTCTCAGAATGCGAACATTTTTGTGCCAAAGGATACATAAATAATTCAAAATTCACTTTGAAGCATCGAGGACAACCCACTTAAAACTTATCTCCAGGAACATTGGAAAAATGAACATTCAATATAAAAACCGTAAAACCTACCTCACCCTGATAGAATTAGCTGGCATTCAGAATATAAAAGTTACTCTCATGTCAGATGCTATGAGGTTATGCGCTTAATTGTGTTGTTGAACCTTGACTGAACACCAGCCAGGTAGTACAAAATTTAGTACAAAACAAAATCTAGGTCAATGTAGGGTCAGCAAAAGCAGCAGCAACGATTTTGATTGTTTCAGGTTTACAACCAACTGCACCGTTACTCATAAAAAAAGAGTTCCAGTGCTAGGGATTTATATTATAGCTCTTTGGTTTCTGATTGGCAAGTAAAAACCAATGTGAATTACTGCCCAAATCTCAAAATTTGTATATCACCAAATTCACCTACTGAATCACATAAGTATCAATTTTTCAGAATCTCTAAAACACAAACTCATCATAATTAACGATTTACATTTACACATAATAAAATTGACATGATAATTTTTCTCCCTAGCAACTGAGTTACTTGACTTCACAAAAACTCAAAATTTTTACTCAGCTAAATTCACAATTCTCTGATGACGCTTAATTTATATTGAGCGGTTTGATTACATGATTAAATGCAGGTTTAATATATTACTTTTTCTCTTAACACACCCGCTTATGGGTGTTTTTTTATGTGTAACTTTGTGTGATAAAGACGATAAATGTAGTATATCATAAAATAGTATCAACAACAACTTAATTTTTAGAAGATCGGACTTATTGATATACAATTATTACTATGTATTTACCAGCCGCCATTAAGAATAAGTGTAACCCTAATGATTCTCCCATCAGACCTAAAAGAAAAACATATAACAATATATAATCACTAAACTTCTAGAGTGAAATTGATGAAAAATCCGGTATTGTTTTTTGACAAAATTCTCTAGAATGCTTAATTTATAAAGGTTTTTAAATTTAGTTAATAGTAAGAATTGGCAGAAAAATCAAGATAATCAACTTTGATACCCTCATAAAATGAGGGGTGTTACCCCCCATTTTTTTGACAAAAATGGGACAAAAGTGAAAGTTGCACATTGCCTAAATGAACATTCTGAGATATTCAGTAAATTTAACTTATAAGACTGCCAAAGTGGCAGATGACATTAAAGAAAAAAAATAGTATAAATACGAATGTAGCTTTTAAGAAGGCAATATGAATGCTCTTCTTAGCTGACTGGAAAATTATGAAACTTTACTGAAAAGACTTAATAATTTTCGGCGGCTAGTTATACAATAATATTCAGGGAACATCTATTGAATTACAGCTTGTGGAATTTTTAGAAGACACAACTGCATCTACTAAACCCGCTGAATTACAGAAAGATGGTAAATTTTTTCCTTTCTTTCAGGAGTCAGCAAAAATCACAGAACACAAGTAACCAATAGCAGTTGCTTTCACCAGCAACCACAGCGACGAGGTTACAAAACTGTACAACAGGGTCAATACAGCAAAGCAGCAAACAGACTTGATTAAAAACAGTCAGGTTTTCAATCACAGGTCAGGTCATGAAACAAATCATCAGGTCAAATGCAGTCGAAACACCAAGCCCACGAGGTAATTTAGGGATACAACGCTCTGATTTACATTTTCGTCAGGCATCCGGGGAAAGTCTCGTACTTTCACCAACGGTAAATTTATCAGTCCTACCCCAAAGTAGTGACGTATTAATTAAAAATAAAAGCAACAAGTCAACATCCTGGGAGAATAAAGCACTTTCAGCCTTTGTTGATGTAGTTTGGGAGAAGAAATTAGATTTTTTACCCAGAGTTGTGATGTGGGAGTGTATAGGCAAGATAGCACAAGTCAATAACATCCCAGGAAAGCAAATCACAACGCAAATCACAACTTTAATAACTAAGACACTGGGGAAGATAAAAGCTAGAGCAGAACAAGCAACCCCAAGCAGCTTAGTTTTGAAAGTTAGTTTATGGAAGTTGCTCCCAAACCTACAGACAACGAACCAGTTAGCAGTAAAAATTGCCAAAACTAAAACTTTGCTTCACAGTATCTGGATGCAGCGAACACAACAGAGCAGTTTTAGGAATAGCTTTTTTGCTTTTAATTACGGGAACTGCTGAGAAGTTGTAAAATTTCTGGATGTGCCTGTGGAAAAGGTGAATCTATATTTTTCAACATTTGCTACTGGTCTATTACCAATATATTCCTGTAATTAATTCAACAACTGTTTCACAAATAGTCATCAACCAAACCAAAATTACTGGGTGAAGGTACGATATCACTTCCTGCGATCAACTGGTAAATGTTGGTGTGGTGAACTGATATTGCAGTTTGTGTATTGCAGTTTGTGTATTGCAGTTGTAAATAGCACTTGACAATAACACTCGAAGAAACTTGACAATTTACCTCATTGAAATAAAACTCAAACGTACTATGAATCAAGACATTTCTGGAAATAGTGGACTCCCTGACAAAAAAATCAATCCTGAACAGTTTGACCAAGTAATAGAAGCAATTCTCGCTGGTAAGTATTCTTGGGCTTGTGTGTTAATGTTGCGGTTTGTTGGTTACAATCCTTTGCATTACATTCCTTACCGTACTTATAACCGACTACTCAAAGAAAACTCTCGCAATAGTCGGTCTAACCCTCAACAGAATGAAAATTTGAAAATTGCTCCATCACCAACAGAGAAAAGGTCAGAGAGTCATGTAGCACCTAGCAGCTTGAGCAAGAAAATTAAAGATTTAGCTTATCTGGAAGTTGCTGGTAAGCAAAAAGTAGAAGTCCGTAATAGCCATAGGGATAAGAAATCGGCATAACCGATAATGATGATAGTTAATAATCTCAGAATCGAAGTTCAAGGAGTCAGGAGTCAGGAGGCAGGAGGCAGGAGGCAGGAGAAAGATAAATATTTCCTGTTTCCCTAGTCACCAGTCACCAGTCATCTATTACCTACCTTTGGGAAATATGGCTAAATCGGTTTCTGGGTCAAAAAAGTGGAGTTTTTCAGAAACTAATGATAACCAAAGTTGCTCACCCAAACTGATAAATCTATCTGGAGGAACTCGTACTTGTAAAGTTTGACCATCTGTATTTGGTGAATCAGGGTCATATATTCTTACAGCAAGAAAACTATCGTTTCCTAAATTCTCTACTAAATCTACTTTAACTGGTAAATTTTTGGTAGCTGGTACACTTAACATGAAGTGTTCTGGACGAATACCTAAAATTAGAGTTTGTCCATCGTATTTTTGTAATGCTTTTCCCCATACATCTGGGAGGGTAAAGCGAAAATTAGTATGGGTAATTAATAAAGGTGCATGAAATTCTACTGGGATAAAATTCATTGGTGGTGAACCAATAAATTCAGCTACAAAGCGGTTAGCAGGATAATTATATAGTTCTAAAGGAGGGGCGACTTGTTGAATTTGTCCCCCATACATGATGGCAATGCGATCGCCCATTGTCATAGCTTCAGTTTGATCATGGGTAACGTAAATTGTCGTTGTCCCCAACTGACGCTGTAATTTAACAATTTGGGTGCGGGTTTCTGCCCGTAATTTAGCATCTAAATTAGATAAGGGTTCATCCATTAAAAATACTTGAGGATTTCGGGCGATCGCTCTCCCTAATGCTACCCTTTGTCTTTGTCCTCCTGATAACTGTTTAGGTAGGCGATTTAATAAATTTTCAATTTGTAATAATTGGGCAACATTCAGCACTTGTTGTTCTATTGTGCGTTCTTTTGGAGAAAGATAACGCAGTCCTTTGGGTAGTTTTTTAGTCACTCCCACAAGTAGATTTTCTCCCCATGTACGAAAATTACGGGTAGAAATTGTTTCACCATTTCCCAAACGACGACGTAACCCAAAAGCAATGTTGTCATAAACACTCATGTGGGGGTAAAGGGCGTAATTTTGGAACACCATTGCAATATCTCGCGCTTTGGGGGGTAAGTCATTAATTAGGCGAAGCCCTGCGGGCGTGCTGGTGCTATCGCCCACCCAAATATTACCCCCAGTCATCACCTCTAACCCTGCTATTAGCCGCAGCAAGGTACTTTTACCACAACCAGAAGGTCCCACCAACACCATAAATTCACCATCAGCAATGGTTAAATTAATGCGTCTGAGGACATTAATACTATCTGCACCCTCTTTTTCTGGTGATGACTGCTGTGTCTTCACACTTTCCCCCTTCCGGGGAGGGAAACTTTTATAAACGTTTTCTAATACAACTTGTGCCACAGGTAATTACTTTAATAGTGATTTATCTGTACAAGCGGGACTTTCCCACCTCTCTAGCAGTATAGTATTCCTTGATGAAACCAGGAGTAAGCTTCTACAACAGGTTCTCTTGTGTTTGTTCCAAAGGGGCAAAATTTTGGACAATACCAGTACAGATTCAACAGCTAAATTTATTTTAAAGTCCCAACATATCACTATATTCAGTCAGCCCCAAGGATTCTATCCAGGTAAATTAGTGTTTTTAGGAGGAATTTTACACTTTACCTCTATTTCCAAATTACTTTCAGCACTACCTTCTGTAATAAAAGGAATGCCAGCTTTACCACCTATTTTCATCCCAAATTTTAAGGTTACTTCCTCAATTTCTGCTGCCCCAAAATCCTTAAAAGCACTGATAGCGTACATCGCATAACCCCGCATCATTTTTTTCGCTTGTTGCAATTTCACCAGTGCGGGATTGTCTCCCATGCCAATTTCACCCGTGTCATAATCATAAACTGGGCTAGGTAGAGAAACTTCTTCTTTACCTTTTGACTGAATATAGATTTCATAAGATTCTCCATTTTCTTCAAACCGGAGAATTTCTAGTTGCGATTCTGACATAGATAATGTTTACTTTTTCTAAAGTTTTAACAGTTTTTTGCTCAATAACCGTTATCCTATTGGTATATATGACATCTTAAATCGAGATACTTGTCAACTGCAACTAGATATTTTTTCTCTATGACTCGATATGCACTTGTAATTGGTATTTCTCAGTATAGTTACTTAAGCCAACTGCCGACACCAACCAATGATGCGGAAACGATTGCCCAAATATTAGAAAAATACGGCAATTTTCAACAAGTGAGACGTTATCCTTATCGTTGTCATATCGAGAACAATAACCATCCTGGAATGGTAAATCAAGCAGTGACGGGAATCTCAGTAATGCAACAATTAAAGGAGTTTTTATCAGAACAAGCAAAAGATAGCGAAGCACTGATTTATTTTACTGGACATGGAATTGAAGTTAAACCTTATTTGGGAAGACCTGAAGGTTTTTTAGCAGCATCAGATTGTCAAGTAGAAAGAGATGGTAGTCGGATTATTGGACAAAAAAATGGTATTCCCTTTAGCAAACTGAATGAAGAAATTTGTAATTGTGATTTAAGTAATTTAGTTGTAATTTTAGATTGTTGTCACAGTGGATATTTGATTAAAAGGGAGTTATTAGAAAGTAGTTTTACCTTTAGTGCTAAACAAGATTATTATCTACTTGCAGGTTGTCGGGAGTTTGAACAAGGAAAAATTATTAAAGGTGAATCTCACAGTGTTTTTACAGGTGCTTTGATTCAAGCACTTTCAGAACAAAATGCTGATTCTAAAAGATGGATTACAGGCGATCGCCTATTTGATGCTATCAGTCGAGAGTTACATGGATCAGTTCAAGAAGCAATTCGTTTTGGTTGGGGAAAGTCAATTCAATTATTAACCTATCCTCCCAAAGAAAATGATGTAGAAAATCTTGAAACTCCTCTAAATCTAGAAAACCCATATTTAGGATTAAAGTCCTTTGAATTAGAGCAAGCAGCACTATTTCACGGCAGAGAAACCGCAGTCAGAGCATTATTAGATCGTCTCAAATCTTCTCGGTTTGTAGCTGTAATTGGTGCTTCTGGATGTGGTAAATCTTCTTTAGTAAAAGCAGGGTTATTACCAGAACTAAGGAATAATTATTTTGCTGGTAGTGGTAACTGGCAAATAGAAATTTTCACACCTGGCTATAATCCTCTTGATAAATTAAATGAAATTTTAGATCATCATCCAGGCAATCAACCTTATATCTTATTTATTGACCAATTTGAAGAAGTTTTTACCCTTACCCAAGATGAAGAAGAAAGAAAAAGGGTTATTAAATTAATTTTTGAAGAAGTAAAAAATCAAGAAAAACAAACTCGTGTAATTATCGCCATTCGGGGAGATTTTCTAGATAAATGCGCTGAATATGCCGATGCAGCAAATTTAATTAATCAAGATCAAGTAACATCTTATCTTGTACAACCTCTCTCTCTAAAGGAATTAGAGAATGCGATTGAAAAACCTGCTCAATTACATGGTGTTAGCTTTGAATCTGGGTTAGTATCGAAAATTATTCATGATGTAGCTCAACAACCAGGTGCATTACCATTAATGCAATATGCTTTAAAGGAATTATGGGATGTTTGTTTAAAAGATGAATCTCACGAACATCCTCAGTTAACTTTTGCAGCTTATCAGAAAATTGGTGAAGTCAAAGGTGCATTAGAAAAAAGAGCAAATCGTTTTTACAATAGTCTAACTTCTGAAGATGATAAAACGTTTATTCGGCGTTTATTTGTGATGGAGTTGGTACATTTAGGAGAAGGTAAAGAAGTTACCAGAAAACGAGCAACTTGGGAAAGATTAAGAGATATAGCTGTTTCTGAATCACAATTGAATAATCTCATTAATCGTTTAGTAGCAGCGCGTTTAATTGTCACCACTGAAAAAACCATAGAAGTTGCACACGAAGCTTTATTTAGCGAATGGTCTT
The DNA here is from genome assembly GCF_014299995.1 of Sphaerospermopsis sp. LEGE 00249. Classification (NCBI taxonomy): domain Bacteria; kingdom Bacillati; phylum Cyanobacteriota; class Cyanophyceae; order Nostocales; family Aphanizomenonaceae; genus Sphaerospermopsis; species Sphaerospermopsis sp. LEGE 00249. The sequence goes on from NZ_JACJUZ010000009.1 coordinate 94,015, forward strand.
TATTAAAAGATTGGATCGCAGAAAGTCGGGATGATATTCGTTTAACTCAAAGTATAGAAAGTTCTTGTCGAGAATGGCAAGAAATTTACCATAAATCTGATGATGCTTTACTTACAGGTGCGAGATTAGCTGCTATTGAAGAATGGAAAAAGAGAAGTTTACAAAAACTCCCTGCTCAAGAGGAGGAGTATATTAGTAAGAGTATAGAAAAAAGGGATAAAGAGCAAAAGGAAACTATTGCTAGAATTGAACGGGAATTAGAGCAAGAAAGGCAACTTAAAAAATTCGCAGAAATTCAACTTAAGGTAGCACAATATCAAAAAAAACTCACTATAATTACAAGTGGATTATTAATATTTGCTGCATCTTTGGGATTGTTTTCATATAGAATTAATCAACAAAAAGAACAGGAAGTGTTATTTTCTGTTGTAAGTTTACTGAATCAAGCTAAATCAGATAAACATGATCAACTTGGAGCTTTACTCAAAAGTATTACAACATTAGATAAATTAAACAAAATTAGTTTCAAAGATATCGAAAACAACAAAATCAGAGATAACATTAAAACTATAGTATATGGAGTTAAAGAGCGAAATAGATTAGAAGGTCATCAAGGAACTATTTGGGATGTAAAAGTTAGTCAAGATGGACAAACTATAGTTTCTGCTGGTGCAGATAAAACTATAAAAGTATGGAGTATGAAAGGAGAATTATTAGCTACATCTCCTGTTCAATCAGATGAAATATCTAGTATTAACTTTAATCATAATGATGAAAAAACCATTATAGTTTCCACAAGTTACGATGGATATGTCAAGCTATGGGAAATAGACGCAAAAAACAGGAAGATAAATCAAATAAATGAATTTTATAGTAGTTTAACTTAAGAATGAGACAAAAAGAGTATAAGATTGAAGAGAGAAGGTATGGGAGTAGAAATCATGGCTTATAGTTTAGATTTAAGACAAAAAGTAATAGATTATATAGAAAATGGTG